>NZ_JAWOAI010000058.1:0-28494 GCF_033194735.1 Streptomyces sp. W16 | reverse complement strand
CACCGCCGCCGGTGGAGCCGAGCTGCGCGGTCAGCTTGGGGCTGATCGCGGTGACCGTGTAGGCCGCCGCGAGGCCCAGCGCGATACCGAGGCCGCCGCCGATCAGACCGTTGACCATGGACTCGCCGACGACCTGGCGGGTCACCTTCCGGCTCGGCCAGCCGAGCGCCTTCAGGGTGCCGAACTCACGCACGCGGCGGGACACGGCGGAGGAGGTGAGCAGCGCGGCCACCAGGAACGCGGCGACGAGGACCGCGATGGACAGCCACTTGCCGACGCTGGTCGCCAGGTTGGAGGCGGTGGACAGCGAGCCGGACACGGTGGACGCGAGGTCGGCGGAGGTGGTGACCGTCGTACCCGAGATGTTCTTCTGGATGGTGGTCTTGACGGACGAGATCTGCTTGGAGTCGGTCGCCTTGACGTAGATCGTGGTGACCTTGTTCTTCGAGTCGCCCAGCGTCTGCGCCTGCTTCAGCGGCACGTACACGTCGATCGTGGACTCGCTGCTGTTGGGCGTCGCGATGCCGATGACCGTGAACTTGGTGCTGGAGATCTTGAAGGTCGAACCGACCTTGTACTTCTTCGTCTTGGCGTACGACTTGCTGACGACGGCGACCTTCGCGTTGGTCTGCGCGGTCGTGAACGTCTTGCCGGTGGTGATCTTCGACGTGGACAGCGGGCCGAGCGTCTGGTTGGTGACGTCGATGCCGGCGACCGAGTACGAGTTCACGTTGAAGTTGGCGCCGCCGCCCTGGACCTGCGGCGCACCGGTGCTGCTGGTTCCGCCACCGCCGCCGGGGCCGCCCTGCTGCTGCGAGGAACCGGAGGTGGTGGTGGACTTCGCCTTGCCCTGGGTGAAGGAGCCGTCGACCTTGGTGACGTTCAGCGTGAGCGCGCCGACCGCGGTGGACACGCCCTTCTGCGCGCCGACCTTGGTGACCAGGGAGGACGCGAGGACCTGACCGCCCTGCGTGTTCACCCGGTCCGAGCTCTGCGAGCTGCTGCTGGAGGAGGTGGCGCCGAACTTGAAGCTGGGACCCTGCGAGCTGCCGGCCTTGGGGGCCGACTGCGCCTTGGTCACGGTCATGTCAGTTCCGAGACCGTAAAGAGACTTGAGGACCTTGTCCTGAGCCTGATTCATGCCGGCCGACACCGAGTTCACGGTGATGACCAGCGCGATACCGAGCGCCAGACCCATGGCGATGACCAGGGCCGCCTTCTTGCGCCGGCTCAGCTCGCGCTTGAGATAGATGCCAAACATCCCATTCCCCAAAGGTTCTTGGCGCCCGCTGTGGGCGCGGCCACAAGCTATGGAGGAACCTTTGAGTCGACCTGAGTAAAGGATGTGTCTGGCCTGAGAAAAAGAGGCCCGAAATCAGAATTGTGTCAGACAGCTCATTCTTAAGCTGTGGAGGGCTTCCTGCCAGGAAACCCCTGTTCAATGACTTGCTGACATGGGGTCCCGCGTCTTCGTCCCGACGTCTTTTCGCCACCCCCGCCGTGCACCGCCCCGCCCCGATTTTGTACGGTCCCGGGATGCGCGATTCCTCTCGGCTCACCCGGCGTGCCGCTCTCGGCCTGACCGCCGCCGCCCTTCCCGTGGCGGCGGCCACTCCAGCGTCCGCGGCGACGGCGATAGGCGGTGAGCGCCTGGCCCGCGACGGGATCCAGCTGAGTGGTGCCACCGGTCTGCCCAAGAAGCTCACCGCCCGTTCCTGGCTCGTCGCCGACCACAGGACCGGTGAGGTGCTCGCCTCGTACCGCGCGCACCAGCGCCTCGCGCCCGCGTCCACGCTGAAGATGCTGTTCGCCGACACCGTGCTGGGGAAGTTCGAGCGGACCCGGACCTACCGGGTGACCGACGCCGACCTCGCCGACGTCCCCTCCGGCTCCAGCATGGTCGGCGTCAAGCCCGGCATCACCTACACCGTGCACCAGTTGTGGCAGGGCGTCTTCCTTCGCTCCGGCAACGACGCGGTGCATGTGCTGTCCCACATGAACGGCGGGATCGCGAAGACGGTCGCCGAGATGCAGGCCAAGGCGAAGGACCTCCAGGCCCTGGACACCCATGTGGTGAGCCCGGACGGCTTCGACCACCCGGGACAGGTCTCGTCGGCGTACGACCTCACCCTCTTCGCCAGGCACGGGCTGCACGACGACGACTTCGGCGCCTACTGCTCCACCAGGACCGCGAACTTCCCGGCCGGCGGCAAGAAGACCTTCCAGATCCAGAACACCGACCGCCTGCTCACCGGGGCCTACGGCCTGCGCCCGTACAAGGGCATGATCGGCGTCAAGAACGGTTACACCAGCCACGCCGGCAACACCTTCACCGGTGCCGCCACCCGCGACGGCCGCACCCTCCTGGTCACGGTGATGCACCCGGCCAACGGCGGCAACGAGGTCTACAAGGAGACCGAGGCCCTGCTCGACTGGGGCTTCGGCAAGGGGAGTTCGGCGCAGGCGGTGGGCACGCTGGTCGATCCGCTGAGCGAGGGCGGCGCGACCGCGAGCCCCACACCGTCGGGGAAGGGTGCCAAGGGGGCTCCGGGGGCCACGGGTGCGTCGGCCTCGTCGTCGGACGGCGGTGCCTCGCCCTGGCGGCTGCTGGAGGGGGCGGCCGGAACGGTGGTCGTGCTCGCGGGCGGCGCGTTCGCGCTGCGCAGGCGGCGGGCGGCCGTAGCGGCGGCCAAGTCCCGGGAGGACGACGGGAGTTGAACTGTGCGACAGCCGTTCCACCGCCCGGTGCGAAACCTCGCGGTCCCACGCGAGATCCACCCCCACCCGGGCAGTGGAACGACTGTCGCCTCCCCCCTCGGGTTTGGTCTGCGGAAGCTCAGTGCCCCAACTGTGAAGCTTTGGTGGAGAAGAGTTGAGCATAAGTCAGTAACCGGGCGCAATGGTGCGGACGGTCAAACTCCGTTTGTGCAACTTGCCTCAGCCGCGGCCCACATACGGCATCGAGGTCGCCAACACCGTCGCGAACTGCGCATTCGCCGCCAACGGCAGCTCCGCCATGTGCCGCACCGTGCGTGCCACATCCGCGAAATCCATCACCGGTTCCGGGGCTACCACCCCGTTGGCCTGCAGCGCCGCCACGCGTCGTACGGCAGCTCCTCCACCGGCGCCAATCGGTACAGCCCCCAGGGCGCCGGCACCGACACCCCGCATTTAGGAACCCGGCGTCACCCCTCCTGCGGGTACCGCACCCCGATCCGCTCCCGCACCGCGTCCAGCGTCCGCATCACCGCGAGGGTGCCCTCCAGCGGCACCAGCGGCGACTCGGTCTCACCGGCCCGCAGCGCCCGCATCACCTCGGACGCCTCGTGCCGCAGCGTGTTGCGCGGCCCGTCGGCCGGGTCGAGGGCGAACTCCTCGGGGTCGCGGCCGTCCCGGTGCAGCACGAACCGCTCCGGGTGGAAGAAGCCGTCCGGAATGTCGATCCGGCCCAGCGCACCGGTCACCGACGCCGAGGTCCCCGTACCGCCGACGATCGAGCAGTGCAGCGCCGCCAGCGCGCCGCTCTCCCAGGAGAACAGGGCAGCCGTCTGCAGATCGGCGCCCTCGGCGGACAGCACGGCCGACGCCTTGATGTCGGCGGGCTCGCCGAGCAGCAGGTGCGCGAACGACACCGGGTACACCCCGAGGTCCAGCAGGGCGCCGCCGCCCTGCGCCGGGTCGCGCAGCCGGTGCGAGGGCGGGAAGGGTCCGGCGAGCCCGAAGTCGGCCTGGACGGTGCGGACTTCACCGATCGCGCCGTCGTCGACGAGCGCCTTCAGCCGCCGTACCAGCGGATTGCAGTACATCCACATGGCCTCCATCAGGAAGCTGCCGCGCTCGCGGGCCGAAGTCACGAGTTCCCCGGCCTCGCGGGAGTTCAGGGTGAAGGCCTTCTCGACGAGCACGTTCCGCCCGGCCTCCAGACAGAGACCGGCCGCCGCGCGGTGCGCCGAGTGCGGGGTGGCGACGTAGACGACATCGATGTCCTCGTCCCGCGCCAGCGCGGCCCAGTCGCCGTAGGCCCGCTCGATCCCGAACCGTTCCGCGAACGCCTTCGCCGACTCCTCCGTCCGCGAGGCCACCGCGACCACCTCGGCGTCGGGCAGATCGACGAGCGCCGCCGTGAACGCGGCGGCGATCCCGCCGGTCGCCAGGACTCCCCAGCGCACGTTCTCTTCCGTCATCGCGGCCCCACCCTCGTTCACCAGACCCTCGGCACCTTGTACGAGCTGAGAGCATAGGTGGCGGATCACCCGGAGACATCGCAGAGGGAGGGGCACATGTCCGAGCAGAGGGCGAAGGCACCGGCCGTGCCGCAGTCCGCCGTACCGTCGGCGCCCGATGCGACCCGTCGCGCCGGCCTCCTCGTCGTGCTCGTCCTCGGCGGCCTCACCGCGACGCCGCCGCTGTCGATGGACATGTACCTCCCCGCGCTCCCGGAGGTCACCCGGGCGCTGCACGCGCCCGCCGCGACCGTGCAGCTCACCCTCACCGCGTGCCTCGCCGGGATGGCGCTGGGGCAGCTGGTGGTCGGCCCGATGAGCGACAGATGGGGCCGCAGACGCCCGCTGCTGACCGGCCTCGCCGTGTACGTCGTCGCGACCGCCCTGTGCGCGTTCGCGCCGGACGTGGAGTTCCTGGTCGCCTTCCGGCTGGTCCAGGGTCTCGCGGGCGCCGCCGGGATAGTGATCGCGCGGGCCGTCGTCCGCGACCTCTACGACGGTGTGGCCATGGCCCGCTTCTTCTCCACCCTCATGCTGGTCTCCGGGGTCGCCCCCATCGTCGCGCCGCTCGTCGGCGGCCAGATCCTGCGGGTGACGGACTGGCGGGGCGTGTTCGTCATCCTGACCTTCGTCGGGGCGGCCCTCGCGGTGCTCGTCTGGACCCGGCTCCCCGAGACCCTCGCGCCCGCCGACCGGCACGTCGGCGGCACCGGCGAGGCCCTGCGCTCCATGCGCCGCCTCCTCGCCGACCTCCCCTTCACGGGCTACATGCTCACCGGCGGCTTCGCCTTCGCCGCCCTGTTCGCCTACATCTCCGCGTCCCCCTTCGTCGTCCAGGAGATCTACGGCGCCTCCCCGCAGACCTTCAGCCTGCTGTTCGGCCTCAACTCGGTCGGCCTGGTCGCGGTCGGGCAGATCAACGGCAAGCTGCTGGTCGGCCGGGTCTCCATGGACAAGGTGCTGGGCGCGGGCCTGGCGGTGGTCGTCGTGGCCGCCACGGCCCTTCTGCTGATGGCGACGGGAGCCTTCGGCGAGGTGGGCCTGGTACCGGTCGCCACGGCGTTGTTCGTCCTGATGTCCGCGATGGGCGTGACCCTTCCCAACGCCCAGACCCTCGCCCTCATGCGCACCCGGCACTCCGCCGGCTCCGCCTCCGCCCTGCTCGGCACCTCCTCCTTCCTCATCGGGGCCGTGGCCTCCCCGCTCGTCGGTATCGCGGGCGAACACACCGCCGTACCCATGGCCGTCGTCCAGCTGGTGGCCGCACTGGTGGCGGTGGCCTGCTTCGTGGGAATGTGCCGTCCCTGGAACACCCGTACGAACGCGGAGGGAGTGGGGAGCTGAGCGCCCCGAGACTGCGCAGCGACACACCGGAACGGGCGGGCCTCGACCCCGGGGAACTCCGTCACCTGATCCGGGAGGTCCACGACCTCACCACCGGCGACCGCCCCTGGGCGGCGGGCACCGTCGTGGTCGCCGGCCGCGGCCCGGTGATCGCCGTCGAGGAGGCGGCCGGCTGGGCCGTACGGTATTCCGCCTACGACCCCGAGACCGACCGGGGCGTCGAACTCCCGCCCGCCTTCCGCGTCCCGACGACCGTCGACACCCCCTTCGACCTGGCCTCCCTCACCAAGCTGTTCACGGCCGTCGCCGCCATGCAGCAGATCGAGCGGGGCACCCTCGGCATCGACGCCCGCGTCGGCGCCTACCTCCCGGACTTCCGCGCCGCCGCCCGGTACGACATCACCGTCCGCCAGCTCCTCACCCACACCTCCGGCCTGCGCCCCGAACTCCCGCTGTACGACTGCGCGGACGACACGGAACGCCTGGCGATGCTGCGGGCGGAGGCACCGGTGGGGGAGGCGGGCACCCATCTGTACTCCGACCTCAACCTGCTCCTGCTCCAGTTCGTCCTGGAACGCGTCAGCGGACGCACCCTCGACGTCCTCGTCCACGACGGCATCACCCGCCCCCTGGGCATGACGTCCACCGACTTCGGCCCGTGCCCCGGCGCGGCGGCCACCGAGGACGAGCGCCGCCCGTGGGCCAAGGCGGACCGGGGGATGCTCCGGGGTGTCGTCCACGACGAGAACGCGTGGGCGCTGGGTGGCGTGGCCGGTCACGCAGGCCTGTTCTCCACCGGCCGCGACCTGGCGGTGTTCTGCCGCACCCTGCTCGCGGGCGGCTCCTACGGTCCCGCCCGCATCCTCGGCGCGGACTTCGTGGAGTTGCTGCTGACCCCGCCGGGGCTGGGCTTCGAGGTCGATCAGGCCTGGTTCATGGGGGAGTTGGCGGGGCGGGGAGCGGTGGGGCACACGGGGTTCACGGGGACGTCGCTGGTGCTGGATCCGGCGACGGACACGTTTCTGGTGCTGCTGGCGAACACCGTGCATCCGCGGAGGAGAGGGGCGGACAGTGGGCCGCGGGCGGCGGCGGGGACGCGGGTGGCGCGGGCGGTACGGGGTTTTTGAGGCGAGCTGTTTCAACACCCGAGTCGGGTGGTGGGCGGGCATGGGCCCGGGGGTCTGGGGGCGGAGTCCCCAGGGACGGCGGCACCCGCCCCGGGCCACTTAGAATCGGCGGGTGAACGACCCCGTGACCCCGGCCGAAACCCTCCGTACCGCGCTCGCCGCGCTGCTCGGCGGGCTTCCGCCCAGGCAGGCCGCCGGTGCCGTAGAACGCCTGATCGGCAAGTACCGTGGTGCCACCCCGACCGACGCCCCGATCCTCAGAGACCGTGCGGACGTCGTCGCCTACGCCGCCTACCGGATGCCGGCGACTTTCGAAGCCGTGCGCTCCGCGCTGGACGCGTTCGCCGACGCCGTATCCGACTGGGCCCCGCAGGGACACGTGGACGTCGGCGGCGGTACCGGCGCCGCGACCTGGGCCGTCACCGCCACCTGGTCCGGCGACCGCCCGGTGACCGTACTCGACTGGGCCGAACCCGCACTCGCGCTCGGAAAAGAGCTCGCCACCGCCAACCCGGGCCTGCGGAACGCCAGTTGGCGGCGGGCCCGGATCGGCTCGGCACTCGCCCTCGACGCCACCGACCTCGTCACCGTCTCCTACGTCCTCAACGAACTCACCGTCCCCGACCGCGCCGCCCTCGTCGACGCCGCCGCGTCCGCCGCGCAGGCCGTGGTGATCGTCGAGGCCGGCACCCCCGACGGCTACGCCCGCGTCATCGAGGCCCGGGACCGGCTGATCCGCG
This sequence comes from Streptomyces sp. W16, assembly GCF_033194735.1. NCBI lineage: Bacteria > Bacillati > Actinomycetota > Actinomycetes > Kitasatosporales > Streptomycetaceae > Streptomyces > Streptomyces sp. W16. The sequence goes on along the minus strand of NZ_JAWOAI010000058.1, from coordinate 21,060 downwards.
CCGGGTTCCACATCGCCGCCCCCTGCCCGCACAGCGCCGCCTGTCCGATCGTCCCCGGCGAGGACTGGTGCCACTTCTCGGCCCGGGTCAGCCGCTCCTCCCTGCACCGGCAGGTCAAGGGCGGCTCCCTGCCGTACGAGGACGAGAAGTTCAGCTACGTCGCCGCCACCCGTCTGCCCGTCGAACCCGCCCCCGCCCGGATCGTACGGCGTCCGCAGATCCGCAAGGGCCAGGTGCTCCTCGACCTCTGCGAGACCGACGAGCAGCTGCGCCGGACGACGGTCACCAAACGCCACGGCGACCTGTACAAGGCGGCACGGGACGCGAGCTGGGGGGACCCCTGGCCGGAAAAAGTGTGACAGCTTCGCTGAAAGTGCCACACGTGTGTCTCGTCCCACCCACCCCACATGTGGGGTACCGCCCCCCGGGGCGCGCGATGGTGCGACCATGGGGGAAGTTCTCCGTACAACAAGCAGGGCGACAACAGCGAGGCGAGGAGATAGATGAGCGCGACGTTCGGTGGCCGGACCGGTCGGCAGGGCAGACTCTCCTCGTGGCTGCGCGGACGCCGCCCGCAGGAGGAGGCCGCCGACGGCAGTGGGCGCGAGGCGCTGCTGCTCGCCGCCGCCGGAGCGGGACTGCCGCTCGCGCCCGCCGCGCACCCGGCCCCGGGCTATCGATGTTCGTGCGACCGTGTGGGCTGCCCCACACCCGCCCGGCACCCGGTGTCGTTCGCCTGGCAGACACAGTCCACGACCGACCGCGCGCAGATCGAGCGCTGGGCCCGCCACCAGCCGCAGGCCAACTTCATCACCGCGACCGGCATGGTCAACGACGTCCTCGACGTCCCCCTGGAGGTCGGGCGCGAGGCGCTGGAGCGACTGCTCGCGGCCGGTATCGAGGTCGGGCCCGTCGCCGCGAGTGACGACGGCCGGATGCTCTTCTTCACCCTCACCCGCGGCACCCCCGAGGACGAGGACGAGTGGTGGCCGTGCGAGCTGGACTGCCACCCCGAGACGATGGACGAACACCCGGGGCTGCGCTGGCACTGCCGCGGGTCCTACGTCCTCGTACCCCCGGCCCAACTCCCCGGCGAGAACCAGTCGGTGCACTGGGTACGCGGCCCGGAGCATCCCCTGCCCGACCCGCTGACCCTCCTCGAAACCCTCACGGACGCCTGCGCCCGCCACGCCGGCACGGAGCCGGACCAGGCGGACGCGGCCTGGCCGCTGGGTCGTTGACCATCAAGGGCTGGTCGACCGCCAGGGCTTGTTGACCGCCTGAGCCGTCAGCCGCCCTGTGCGGAGGTCAGCCCCTCGATCCGGCCCAGCACCGACACCTTGCCGCCCCGCTTCGGGTCCAACGCCACCTGGTTGGACACCAGTTGGAGGGTGAGGGACTGCTGCACGGCGCCAGTCGTCAGCGCCTGCACGTCCTTGTTCTGGGCCGGCACCGAGGTGCCCGTCGCCGCGGTCTCCTTCTGGAAGTAGCGCGTGGTGCAGAACACCAGCGCCCCGCCGTCCGCGGTGCGCAGCGCCAGCGGCGCGTAGTCGCCGTTCGTCAGCGGTTCGTCGAGGAACTGGACGGCCAGACCGGGCTTGGTGGCCTTCTCGCGGTCCGCGCGCCACGCGCTGGTGTGCGTGCCGTCCGCGAAGTCCGTCCCGCCGCTCTTCAGATACGTCACATAGCGCCGGCTCAAGTCCCCGGGCGCGACGGCGAGTTCGGCCGAGTTCATGGGCACGGCCTCGGCCCAGCCGTCCTTGTCGGTCCTGAACTTCGGTACGGCGGTGGGCGCGAGCAGGGTCAGATACGCCACCTGCCACGGCTCGGACAGGTCGTTGCGCGTGAACACCAGCAGCCAGCGGGCGCTGCCGCCCTTGTTGGCGGCGGTGTCGGCGAGGAACCAGCGCGGCCAGCCGGCCTTCTTCGGGATGGTGAACTTCGCGTCCGTCAGCTCCAGCGGCGAGTAACTGGGGTTGCCCGACGGATAGTTGGTGTGCCCCGCCTTCAGCCGCGCCGCGTCGATGTCACCGAGCGCGCCGGTGACATGAGCGGCGTCCAGGGAGCTGTCGTACGCCTTGTCCGCCGCGTTGTACGCGGTCGTGAACTGCTGGAGCGCCTTGGCGGCCTCGGCGCGGGTGGTGGCCGGGAGGACCTCGCGTTCCCCGTGGACCACCACGCACCCGCTCGCCGTCAGCGACAAAGCGGTCACCGAGGCCGCTATCAGTACGCGCCGGTCAAGCCTGCGGAGCCTTCGAGGGCTGCGATCCCTGCTCATCAGGTGTCTTCACCTTCCCCTTCCCGGAGGCGAACCCTACCGGGGCGAAGAACAGGGTGAGCGTGGGGATCAGGTACAGCAGCCACACCGTGATCTGTAGGACGGTCGGGTCCGGCTGGAAGTTGAAGACGCCCTTGAGGAGGGTGCCGTACCAGCTGTCCGGCGGGATCGTGTCGCTGATGTCGAAGGCCAGCTTCGTCAGCCCCGGGATCCAGTCGGCCTCCTGCAAGTCGTGGACGCCGTACGCCAGTACACCCGCCGCGACGACGACCAGCATCGCGCCGGTCCAGGTGAAGAACTTGGCGAGGTTGATCTTCAGGGCGCCCCGGTAGAAAAGCCAGCCCAGCAACACGGCCGTGGCCAGGCCCAGTCCCACGCCGACCAGCGGGCGCGGGGTGCCGTCGCTCGCCGCGTGCACCGACGCCCACACGAACAGCGCGGTCTCCAGGCCCTCGCGGCCGACGGCGAGGAACGCGGTGGCGACCAGCGCGCCGGTGCCCATCGCGAGGGCCGCGTCCAGCTTGCCGTGCAGTTCGGCCTTGAGGTGCCGGGCGGTGCGCCGCATCCAGAACACCATCCACGTCACCAGGCAGACCGCGATGACCGACAGCGAACCGCCGAGCGCCTCCTGCGCCTTGAACGTCATCTCCTGGGAGCCGAATTCGAGCGCGCAGCCGAAGCCCATCGCGATGAGCACCGCGGCGGCGATGCCGATCCAGATCGGCTTCAGCGCGTCCCGCCGGTCCGTCTTGACCAGATAGGCGATCAGGATGCAGACGACGAGACTGGCTTCGAGGCCCTCGCGCAGCGCGATCAGATAGTTGGAGAACACGGGTCACGCCTCCTTGGAGAACAGCGTGCTGCCCCACCAGTCGTCCTTGTCACGGACGCCCGGCGGGACGGCGAAGACCGCCGAACCCACGTGCTGGATGTACTCGTTGAGCGCGTCGGTCGCCGACAGCCTGCGCTGCAGCGGGATGAACCCCTTGCGCACGTCGCGCTGGTAGGCCAGGAAGAAGAGGCCCGCTTCGAGACGGCCGAGGCCGTCGGTGCCGTCGGTGAAGGAGTAGCCCCGGCGCAGGATGGTGACCCCGCCGTTGGAGTCGGGGTGTGCGAGCCGGACGTGCGCGTCGGGCTTCATCGCCTTCAGGAACGGCGCGTCGTGCTCCTTCGCCTTGCCGACCGGCGCACCCTCGCCCTTGTCGCGGCCGAAGACGTCCTCCTGCTCCTGCAGCGAGGTCCGGTCCCAGGTCTCGATGTTCATCCGGATGCGCCGGGCGACGAGATACGAACCCCCGGTCATCCAGGCCGAGTTCTTGGCGACATCCCCCTCGTCGACCCACACGAACTTCTTCAGCCGGTCCGTCTCGGTGCCCGCGATGTTGCGGGTGCCGTCCTTGAACCCCATGAGATTGCGGGGCGTTTGGGCTCCCGGGGTCGTCGACGACGTTTTCCCGAAGCCGAGTTGGGACCAGCGGATGGCGACCTTGCCGAAGCCGATCCGGGCCAGGTTGCGGATCGCGTGCACGGCGACCTGCGGGTCGTCGGCACAGGCCTGGACGCAAAGGTCGCCGCCCGTACGGGACTTGTCGAAGTTGTCGCCGGGAAACTGCGGAAGGTCGACGAGCGCTTCGGGGCGGGCGTCCTCAAGGCCGAACTTCTCGAAGAACGAAGGCCCGAAGCCGATGGTGAGGGTCAGCCGCGAGGGCTTCAGCCCCAGCGCCTCACCGGTGTCGTCCGGCGGCGCCTCGGCGAGCCCGCCGTAGGCCCCGTCGCCGACCGCGAGCCCGCCGGTCATCCGCCGGGCGGCGGCCGTCCAGTCCTTCAGCATCTGTACGAACTCGGCGCGGTCGTCGGTCTTCACGTCGAACGCGGCGAAGTGCAGCCGGTCCTGCACGGGCGTGGCGATGCCCGCCTGGTTGGCGCCGTGGAAGGCGACCGCGGCACCGGTGTCGGCGCCCGCCGGATCGACGTCCTCACCGACCCGGGTCATCGCCACCGCACCACCGGCCGCGACGGCACCGAGCGCGAGCCCGGCACCGCCCCAGCCGATCAGCGAACGGCGGGACGGGCTCTCGGATTTCGGGGTCTCGGCCATGGTGGTCCCCTACTTCACGACGGCGGCGGCGAGCTTGGACAGCGGCTCCGCAAGGGCGTTGACCGCGTCCGACAGCTCCTTGCGCTGGTCCTTGGTGACCTTGTCGTACGACACGAAGCCGTCCGAGGTCGTGGTCGAGCGGTACTTGTCGAGCAGCGTGTCGATCGCGGCGAACTGCTTGTCCAGCTCGGTGGTCAGCGCCGCGTCGTTCTTCTGCGCGACCGGCTTCAGCAGCTCGTACGCCTTCCGCGCGCCGTCGACGTTGGCCTTGAAGTCGCTCAGGTCGGTGTGCGAGTAACGGTCCTCCTCGCCGGTGACCTTGCCGGTGGCGACCTCGTCGAGGAGCTCCTTGGCGCCGTTGGCCATGGAGGTCGGGGTGATCTCGGCCTTGCCGACCCGCTTCTGCCAGTCCTTCAGATCGGTGAGCAGCTCATCGGCGAGGGCCTTCTGCTCGGTACCGACCTTCTTGTCCACCCACAGGGCCTTCTCCAGCGCGTGCCAGCCGGTCCACTTCTGGCCCTTCTCCAGGTCGTTGACGCGGGTGTCGGTCTTGGGGTCGATGTCCCCGAACGACTCGGCGATCGGCTCGGTGGTCTCCCAGCCGACGCGGGAGGGCGCGTAGGCGTTCTTGGCCGCGGTGATGTCGCCTGCCTTGATGGCGTTGACGAAGGTCTCCACCTTCGGGATCGTCGCGTCGGCCTCCTCCTGCGCGTACTCGCGGTAGGCGGCGACGGCCGCGTCCAGCTTCGGGTCGCGCTTGGCGACCGAGCCACCGGTGACGGTCAGCTTCTGCCGCACACCGTGGCCCTTCATACCGGGCCGGCAGGCGATCTCGTACGCCCCCGCCTTCACCTCGGCGGTCAGCGTGTACTTGGTGCCCGGCCCGATGTTCTCCTTCTCGGAGACGATCCGGTCGTCCGGGAAGAGGATCTCGACCTCGGTCGCCTTCGAGCCGGTGTTCTCGATCTTCAGCGTGACCTGTCCGGCCGGGATCGACTTGGTCGAGGTCGTGCACTTGGAGTCGGCCGCGGTCACCTGGATCGCGGCACCGTCCTTGGCGTCGCTCTTCGCGGTGCACGCCGTGACGGCGGTCAGTGCGGCCGCGGCGGCGACAGCGGTGACGACGGGAAGTCGGACGGCACGCATGCAGGCTCCAAGCGGGAGAGTGTGGTGAGGCTGCCCTAACTTACCTGAGGCTTACCTCACTCATACCCGCCCGGGTGGGTATTCACTGCCCACAGAAAAATCACAGACACGGCTTGATCTCGCCGGCGGAAAACGCGTGCCAAGAGGTGGTCAAGGAATGGTCAAGCAGGGCGGCGTGGAGTCACGACGACCGCCCCCGTGCGCGGATGCGGGAAGACCTCAACTGCCTGGTCGTAGACGTCCGAAAGCAACTCCTCGGTGAAAACGTCACGTGGCGGACCGTCGGCGGCGACACGACCGGCGCGCAGGATCGCGACCCGGTGCGCGTAGGCGGCGGCCAGCGCCAGATCGTGCAGCACCACGACCACCGCGTCCCCCGCGTGCGCCCTTTCGCGGCACAGCCGCAGCACCAGTTCCTGGTGCCGGAGGTCGAGCGCGGCGGTCGGTTCGTCGAGCAGCAGCAGCGGCGCGCGCTGGGCGAGCACCCGGGCGAGCGCGACCCGGGCCCGCTCACCACCACTGAGCGCGGAGAACGGCCGTAGCGCGAAGTCCGTGACCTCCGCCCGCGCCATCGCCTCGGCCACGGCGAGATCGTCCTCGGCGGGGGAGGAGGTGTGCGGTGCCCGCCCCATCCGTACGACGTCCTCGACCGTGAACGGGAAGGAGAGCGTGGCCGATTGGGGAAGTACGGCCCGGCGCAGGGCGAGTTCGGGCGCGGACCACTCGGTGGCGGGCCGGCCGTGGATCCGTACGACTCCGGCGGCGGCCGGGAGATCCGCGGCGAACGCCCCCAACAGCGTTGATTTACCTGCCCCGTTGGGCCCGACGAGGGCAAGCACCTCACCGGCGCGGACGGGCACGGAGACCCCGTGGAGAACGGCCCGCTGCCCGAGCCGGACGTGCAGGTCCTCGGCCTCGGCGAGGATGTCGCCCGGTTCGGCGGGGGTGGGGGGCTCGGGGCGGCTACGGAGGAGTCTCATGCGCGGGCTCCTTGCGGGTGGGGGATAGGCGGCGCTGTTCGGCACCGCCGGGATGGTCCGCGGGGGCTGGACGCCGTTGCGGCGGAGGGGAGTTGGCGGGAGGAGGAGAGGTGGTGGGCGGAGGCAAGTTGGCGGGTGGGGAAGAGGCGGCGGGCGGTGGAGAGTCGGCGGATGGAGGAGCACCGGCGGGGGGAGGGGGTTTGGCGGGTGGTGGAGAACCGGCGGGCGGAGAAGGGTTGGCACGCGGAGATGAACTGACCGGTGGTCGAGAACTGGCGGCCGGAGGAGCAGGGGCGCGGGGAACTGCGCGACCAGCCCCCACCGGCCCGCACCCCCCAACACACCTCCCGTGGCAGTCTCGACCGGGAAACGGACACGGACACGGTGTTCCACGGGCCCTGCATCACGCCCAACCCCCTTGCCTGCGCCGCGTCCTGCGCAGCAGCCAGAAGAAGAACGGGCTGCCGAGCAGCGCCGTCAGGACGCCCAGCGGGAGTTCCGCCGGAGCCGCGACCGTGCGGGCCGTCAGGTCGGCGGCCAGCAACACCAGCGCGCCGAGCAGCGCACTCGCCGGGATCAGGAACCGGTGGCCGGGCCCCGCCGCCATCCGCAGCAGATGCGGTACGACCAGGCCCACGAAGCCGACGATCCCCGAGACGCTGACCGCCGCCGCCGTGAGCAGTGCGATGACCAGGACCAGGACGATCCGGAGCCGTTCGACGTCGACTCCCAAGTGCCGGGCGGGGCGTTCACCGAGGGCCAGCAGGTCCAGCCGGCCCGCGTGGAACGGCGCGAGGGTCAGGCCGACCGCCGCGCACGGCAGGACCGCGAGGACCTTCGGCCAGGTCGCCTGGGAGAGCGAGCCGAGCTGCCAGAAGGTGATCTGGTTGACGGCCGCGGTGTCCGCGAAGAACAGGAACAGGCCGATCAGCGCGCCCGCGAACGCGTTCAGCGCGATCCCCGTGAGGATCAGCGTCACGACCTCCGTACGGCCGCCCGAGCGCGACATCGCGTAGACCAGCAGGACCGCCGCGAGCCCCGTCACGAACGCCACCGCCGACACCGTCCAGGTGCCGAGGAAGTCGAGCCCGAGCGCGATCACCGCGACCGCGCCCACCGCCGCACCCGAGGACACCCCGATGACCCCGGGCTCGGCGAGCGGATTCCCGAACACGCCCTGCATCAACGCCCCCGCGCAGCCGAGCGAGGCGCCGACGAGCAGGGCGAGCGCGATCCGGGGGAAGCGGACGTTCCACAGGACGGACTCCGGTACGCGGTCCAAGGCCCCGCCTCCGAGCCCGAGCCGGTGCTGCACCGACGACAGCACGTCCCCCGTCGGGATCGGATACGCGCCAAGACCGGCCGCCACCGGGACGAGTACGAGCAGGGCCACCACCAGCCCGACGGTGAGCAGCCAGGCGGTGCTGCGCTCGCGTCTCACTTGGTGTCGTCCCCGTAGAGCTGGTCCACGATTGACTTGAGTACCTGGTCGGTGCGCGGCCCGTAGTTGAGCAGCACCCCGTCCTCGATCGACACAACCCGGCGGTCCATCCCGGCGGGGGTCTGCGCGACACCCGGGATCTTCACCAGCCCGTCCACCCCGCCGACGGACTCAAGTCCCTTGGTCATGACGAGAATCGCGTCCGGCGCGGCCTTCGCCAGCGCCTCGGTGGTGATGGCCGTGAAGTCCTGCTTCAGCCCCGACTCCGCGCCCGCGTCGACCGCCCCGGCTGCCTCAAGCAGCGAGGTCGCGCCCGAGCCCGTGCCGCCGATGAGATACACGGACGCGGACCCGCGCAGATACAGGAACGCGACCCGCGGCTTCTCCTTGTGCGCCGGAATCGCCTTGCGCACGGCGGCGATCCGCTCCTCCGAGCGCTTGGTCAGCTCCTTGCCGGCGGCCGGTACACCGAGCGCGTCGGCCACCGCCTGGATCCGCGGGCCCACATCCGCCAGGCCCTGCGCCGGATCGACGACCAGCACCGGGACACCGGCGGCACGGATCTGGCCCATGGCCTCGGACGGCCCGGTGGTCTTCTCGGCGAGGACCAGGTCGGGCTTCAGCGACAACACACTCTCGGCGGAGACATCGTGGTTGCGGGTGACCAGCGGGAGTTCCGCGGCCTGTTGGAAGGTGGCGGTGATGTCCCGGGCCACGACCCGGTTGCCGAGCCCGAGCGTGAACACGATCTCGCTGAGGCTGCCGGAGAGCGGCACGATGCGCCGCGCCTTGTCGACGGTGACCTTCTTGCCGTCCGCCGACCTTACGGTGACCGGGAGTTGGGGTTCCGGTGTGTCGGTCAGCGGCTCCACCCGGTTGGCCGCGGCGGTGGCCTTCGTCGACGCCGTGGCCGCGGAGGTGTCCGTGCCCCCGCATCCGGTGAGCGTGAGCGCGAGCACGGTCAACAGTGCTCCCGCCAGTCGTGTGCGCAAGCGTGGCACGGTCCCGCCCGTCTCTCTCGGTCCTTCGGACACCGCCGGTTCTCCCAGGCACTGTCGTTTCTGGTGAGGAAAGCTTAGGTTAGCCTTACCTTTGTTCGCTACCGGCAGTCGTCACCGGAGGACTCATCCATGCCTGCGCGCCTGAAAGCCCTGGTAGCCGTGTTGTGCGCGGCGGTTCTGGGCGCCCTGCTCCCGGCGGCCCTTGCGCACGCCGAGAGCCGTACCGTGCAGGGTGGCCGGCTCGACTGGGGCATCAAGTCCTCGTTCCAGAGCTATGTCACCGGGCCCATAGCGAACGGCAGTTACTCGCTGACGGGCGGCGCGGCGACCGTGGGCAGCAGCCAGTTCCGCTTCCCCTCGGCGACGGGTTCGTACGACGGCTCGACGGGCGCGTTCCGCTCGTCCTTCGCGGGCGGGGTGCACTTCGTCGGCCACAAGAAGACCGACGGCAGCTACGAGTTGGACCTCACCCTGAGCCGCCCCACGGTCCGCATCTCGGGTTCGACCGGCACGCTCTACCTGGACGTCACCAGCAAGGCGAAGGGCACGGGGACGGTCACGACGTCCTCGCAGGTGCCCTTCGCCTCCCTCGCGCTGCGCGGCATCAACATGAAGGCCGGCAACGTCACCGGGGTCGTCCTCAACGACATGCCCGCCACGCTCACCGCGCAGGGTGCCAAGTCCTTCGCCGGCTATTACACGGCCGGCACCGTGCTCGACCCGGTGAGCCTCGCGGTCGACGTCAAGGCCGCGGCCACCAGGACCGCCACACCGTCACCCACCAAGTCGGCTGCTGAGAAGGAGACTTCGAGCGGCGCGATCGCGGACGGCGCCGTCGACTGGGGTGTGCGCCGCACCTTCCGGGAGTACGTCACCGGTGACATCGCCAAGGGCAAGTGGACGCTCTCGGCGGGAGCCGAGGACGGCGGTGCCCTCTTCCGCTTCCCCGACGGTGAAGGGACGTACCGGAGCGGGGAGTTGACGGCCTCGTTCAAGGGAGCGGTGCGCTTCACCGGCGCCGGGGGCCTTGATCTGAAGCTGAGCGGGGTCCGCGCCGCAGTCGACGACGGCAAGGGCACGCTCTACGCCGACGTCACGAGCGCCGACTTCACCGGCGAGAAGGTCCCGCTGGTCACCTTCACGGCAAAGGGCCTCAAGGCGACCAAGGGCCTGGCGAAGGTCACCGAGGCGCCCGCGAAGCTGACCGCGCAGGGTGCCGAGGCCTTCGGCGGGATGTACCGGGCGGGCACCGCCATGGACCCGGTGTCCCTGGCCGTCGCCCTCACCGACGACGCGAAACTGCCCGCGCTGCCCGACCTGGGCACCACACCCACGGCAAGCGCGACACCGGAGGAACAGTCGGCCCAGCCGAAGGTGTCCGCCGAGCCGGTCGCCGACAACTCCGATGGTGGCAACGGCACTTCGGCCGTCCTGTCGATCGGCCTCGGGGTCGTCGCCCTGCTGCTGGTGGCCGCGCTCGTCTTCCGCAGGCGCCGTACGCGCCCGGCCACCGCCGAGGCGATCGCGCCCGAAGAGGACTGAACCCCCTTCCCTGTCCGCCGGTCGGCGGACCACTCACTCACCCAAGGAGAACCACGGCCATGCCCGTCAGACCTCGTCATTCCTTCGCCCTCGCCGCGGCCGTCGCGACCGCCGCCGCGCTCGGCGCCACCGCGCTCGCCACGACCACCGCGTCGGCGGCCGAAGTCCCGCTCAGCGGCTACGAGTTGACCTGGGGCATCAAGCAGTCGTACCGCACGTACGTGACCGGCGCCGCGCTCGGCTCCTTCACCGCCGCCGACGGCGCCTCGCAGGCCGCCGACAACGGAGCCTTCACCTTCACCGACGGCACGGGCACCTACGACACCGCCGGCCACACCCTCCACCTCACCTTCAAGGGCACGGTCACCGCCAAGTCGACGCTGCACGGCTTCGTGCGGGAGATGTCCGACTTCCAGTACGACAGCGCGGCGGGCACCCTCACCGCCGACCTGGTCTCCGACGGCGGCGCCAAGCAGCAGGACGTGACACTCGCCACGGTCGCCGCGCCCACCAGCCAGGACCTGACGAATCTGGCCACCACGCTGACCACCGCGGCGGCCGACTTCCTCGGCAGCCCGTCGTACGCCAACGCGGCCGGCGACCTGCTGTCGGCGGTCAAGCCGGCGTCGACGACATCACCGTCCACGAGCTCGACGCCGACGAACTCGACGACCCCGTCCGTCACACCCACCCCCACCGGCACGGCCACCAACACGACCACCCCGAGCACCACGCCCTCCACAAGCGCGAGCCCCTCGGACACCGCCTCCGAACCGGCCGCCACCAAGGGCGACATCGCCGACGGCATCCTCACCTGGGGCGTCAAGGAGTCCTTCCGCTCCTACGTCGTCGGCAGTGTCGCCAACGGCAGGATCACGACCTTGGACGGCGCGGCCCAGGCCACCGGCAACGGCGCCTTCACCTTCACCGGTGCGACCGGCAGCTACGACGCCGACGCCGACACCCTCTCCGCCGCCTTCGAGGGCGCGGTGAACTTCAAGGGCCATGAGGACAACGGCACTTACGGCCTCGACCTCACCTTCGCCGACCTCAAGGCGACCCTCGACGGCGGCTCCGGCAAACTGACGGCGGACGTGACGAGCCTCGGCGAGAAGTCCGAGGACGTCGTCCTGGCCGACCTGAAGGCCGACTCGACCGACCTCGCCGCGAAGAACGACGTCATCACCCTCGACGACGTCACCACCACCCTGACCGCGGCCGGCGCGAAGGCCTTCGGCGGCTTCTACCAGACCGGCGCCGCACTGGACCCGCTGGACCTGACGGTGGCGCTGACCGCCGACGCCGACCTCCCCTCGGACGGTTCGTCGTCGTCGAGCGGCACAGGCGACTCCTCCGACAACTCCGGTACGACAGGCTCGACTTCGGGTGGCGTCACCGGCTCCACCACGGGCGGCGACGTGACCGGCTCCCTCGCCTCGACCGGTTCCGAGATACCGGTGGCGGCCCTGGGCACGGCGGCTGCGGTCACTGTGGCGGCGGGCGCGGGCGTGGTGTTCGCGATGCGCAGGCGGCGTACGGAGGCGTAAGACTGTCCCCTGTGGACAACAGGGGGCGCAGAGAACCGCTGACGGAGGACGGACTGGTGCTGGCCGTGACAGGCCGGCCCGGTCCGTCCCCGCTGCGTTTCGAGACGGCGGACGGTGGACGACGGCTGCTGCGCCAGGGCGAACGGCCGTTGTTCCTGGGCCGATTGGACGGCGACGGCTGCTGCCACGACCTCGTCCTGCACCGCTTCGACAGCTACCGCTCACCCCTGCCGCCCCTGCGTGCCACGCAGCAGCGTTCGGACGTCAACTGGGTTCACCAGTACGCCCGTTGCCTGGAGGAGTCACCGGAGAGCCCGCTGCACGACGGCCGTTGGGTCCTGACCCGGCGCGACCGCTTCGCCCCCGGCATCTGGACCACGGACTTCGTCCAGGAGTGGCCGAACGGCGGCCTGGAGCTGTACTGCGGTGGCGGCTGGCACGGCATCCTGCCCCTGCGCCGGCTCTCCCCACCCGACGCCCCGCGCGTGAAGGCGTACCGCAAACACGCCCGCGAGGGCACCCTCGCACCCGTCCTCTTGTGGTGGCTGACCTTCCTCGACGGCTGGCTGATCCTCGACGGCCACGACCGCGCGGTGGCCGCGCTCGCGGAGGGCACGCAACCGGTGTGCGTGGAGCTGCGCCGCGTACCGGACGAGACGGACTGGCGCCGCACCGCCGACGAGATCACCGAGGCACACGAACAGCGCATGGAACGACTGGCGGCCCGCCCCACGCACCCGGGCCTCGCCCACCAACGGGCCACGCTGGACAGGGCGTTCGGCGACACCCTGTCCGCGCTGCCCTACGACAGCGCCCCCACCGCCACCTGGCCCCTCCCCGGCGGAGCCCCGGCCTGGGATGACCTCGCGGCCCGCGCGATGTTTGAATGCCCCCGTGACTGACTACGACGTGCTGCGTGTCTTCTGCGGCCCCAGCGGCGGATACGGCAACGAACTGGGCGTCGTCCGCGAGGGTTCCGTCATGCCGGACCCGGACGAGCGGCAGGTGTTCGCCGGGAAACTCGGCTTCAGCGAGACGGTGTTCGTCGACGACCCCGAGCGCGGAGTCATCGACATCTACACCCCGACCACGCGCCTGCCCTTCGCCGGCCACCCCTGCGTCGGCACGGCCTGGCTGCTGGACATACCCGAACTGGTCACCCCCGCAGGCATAGTCGGCGCCCGCCTGGACGGCGAGTTCAGCTGGATCGAGGCCCTCCCGGAGTGGGCCCCGCCGCGCACCCTGCGCCAGTACGCCACCGCCCCCGAGGTCGACGCCCTGCCCGTGCCCCCGCCCGGCGAGTGGATCTACGCCTGGGCCTGGGAGGACGAGGCGGCGGGCCGTGTCCGCGCCCGCGCCTTCCCCGGCCGGGACGACGGCATCCACGAGGACGAGGCGACGGGCGCGGCGGCGTTGTTGTTGACCGACCAGTTGGGCCGGGCTCTCAACATCACGCAGGGTGCGGGTTCTCAGATACTTACGGCGCCGCAGCCCGGGGGTTGGGTCGAGGTCGGCGGCCGGGTTTTCCTGGAACGCTGACTGCTCGACTCCGGTCATTTTCAGCCTGTCCGGCGTTTGAGGACGAGGCCCCTTCAGGGCCGAAGCGGGGGTCTGGGGGCGCCGCCCCCAGGAGCGGTCACGCCGAGAGCGGAAACTCCTCACCCAGCGCCCGGAACACCCCGGTGTTCAAGGCGAACGCCCGCTTGCACTCCGCCACGATCCGCTGCTTCTCCAGATCGTCGGCCTGGATGCCGTCCAGCAGCTCCCGGTACCCCCGCTTGAACGCCGCCGGGTTGCCGATCCCCTCGAACACATAGAACCGCACCCCGTCCCCCCGCCGCGCGAACCCCCACGTCCGCTCCGCCTTGCCCCGGATGATCTGCCCGCCGGAGAGGTCCCCGAGGTAACGCGTGTAGTGATGGGCGATGTACCCGGCCGGCCACGACTCCGCACACTCCCGCACCCGGTCCGCATAGGCCCGTGTCGCAGGCAGCGCGGTCAGCCCGGCCCGCCAGTCCGCACCCCGCAGATGCTCAAGGTCCCGCTCCAGCGCGGGCAGCCGGAACAACTCGGCCCGGATGAACGGTCCGGTCACCGGATCCGCCGCGAGGCGCTCCGCACCGGTCTCCAACGCCTCGTAGACGAACCACAGTTGCTCGGTGTACCGGGCGTACGCGTCCACGCCCAGCCGGCCGCCGAGCAGATCGCTCATGAAGGTGGAGGTCTCGGCCTCCACATGCTGTTCGTGGGACGCGGTGCGGATGACTGTCGAGAAGGAGTCCATGAGCTCTATCCTCCAAGGTAAGCCTTACCTAAGTCAACAGGTTTACCGACAGCCTGTCGGTAAAAGCGTACAAGAAAAACGGCCCGCTCCCCGAGGGAACGAGCCGCCGTGATCCTTACGGGATCGTCGTGATCCCTACGGGAGGGTGAGAACCTCCGCCCCCGTCTCCGTCACCACCAGCGTGTGCTCGAACTGCGCCGTCCGCTTCCGGTCCTTCGTGACGACCGTCCACCCGTCGTCCCACATGTCGTACTCGTACGACCCCAGCGTCAGCATCGGCTCGATCGTGAACGTCATCCCGGGCTGGATGACCGTCGTCGCGTGCGGGCTGTCGTAGTGCGGGACGATCAGGCCGGAGTGGAAGGACGAGTTGATGCCGTGGCCGGTGAAGTCCCGGACCACGCCGTACCCGAAGCGCTTGGCGTACGACTCGATGACCCGGCCGATGATGTTGATCTGGCGGCCCGGCCTGACCGCCTTGATCGCGCGGTCGAGGGACTCGCGGGTGCGCTCCACCAGCAGCCGCGACTCCTCGTCGACGTCACCGACCAGATAGGTCGCGTTGTTGTCGCCGTGCACCCCGCCGATGTACGCCGTCACGTCGAGGTTGATGATGTCGCCGTCGCGCAGCACCGTGGAGTCCGGAATGCCGTGGCAGATCACCTCGTTGAGCGAGGTGCACAGGGACTTGGGGAAGCCGCGGTAGCCGAGCGTGGACGGATAGGCGCCGTGGTCGCACATGTACTCGTGCGCGACCTTGTCGATCTCGTCCGTGGTCACACCCGGCGAGATGATCTTCGCGGCCTCCGCCATCGCCCGCGCGGCGATCCGCCCGGCGGTCCGCATCGCCTCGATCGTCTCGGGGGTCTGCACCTCCGGCCCCGTGTACGGGGTCGGCGCGGGCTTGCCGACGTACTCGGGGCGACGGATGTTTCCGGGCACGGAACGGATGGGAGAGAGCTCCCCTGGTACGAGCAGCGACTGGCCAGACATGCCAGCGAGTCTAACCAGCGGACATGGGGGAACATGGCCGTAGGGAAAGGAGCCGTTGATGGCCCTGTTCAAGAAGCGCACGGTCGGGAAGCCCGGCGAGTGGTACTACTGCCTCGAACACAAGAAGGTCGAGGAGGGGCCGGAGTGCCCCGGCAAGGATCGCTTCGGGCCGTACGCCACCCGCGCGGAGGCCGAGCACGCGATGGAGACGGCCCGCGAGCGCAACCTGGAGTGGGAGAACGACCCCAAGTGGCACGACGCCACGAAGGGGAGCGCAGACGAGGACTGATCAGGCATGGGCGGTGGCGTCGACGGCGCGCTGCTCCTTCAGCCGCAGCGCGTGCTCGTCCGTCCTCGCGTCGTACGACATCAGCTTGGGCAGCCCCGCGGCCAGCAGCCCCACCGCGCCCACGCACATCAGCCCGCCCGCCCACACCGACGTCCGCACCCCGGTCAGCGCGGCCGTACCGCCCGACCGGACCTGACCCAGCTGCGGGCCCACCGAGTACGACAGCAGCTCGATCCCGGCGAGCCGGCCGCGCAGCTCGTCCGGGATCGTCTGGTTCCACATCACCGCGCGGAAGATCCCGCTGACCATGTCGCAGCCGCCCGCGACGGTGAGGAACAGCAGCACCAGCCATACGTTGCCCACGGCACCCGCGCAGGCGATCGCCGCGCCCCACAGCGCCGCCGCCAGCACCACCATCCGCCCGTGCCGATGGATCCGCGAGGTCCAGCCACTGGTCACACTCACCAGCAGGGCGCCCGCCGGGACCGCCGAGTACATCAACCCCAGCGCCCACTCGGCGTGCAGATCGTCCGCGAGGAACGGCAGCACCGCCAGCGGCATCGCGAAGAACATCGCCGCGAGGTCGATCGCGTACGTACCGAGGAGCTCCTTGCGGCTCCACGCGTACCGGGCGCCCTCCGCGATCGACCGCAACGAGGGCTTCCGCGCCTCATGAGCACCGGGGGAGGCGGCGATACGGAAGATCATGACCACGGATACGACGAACGTCAGCGTGTCCGCCGCGAACGCGTAGGGCAGCCCCGCGAACGCCACCACCACACCCGCCAGCGCCGGTCCCGTGACCCCGCCGACCGTCCAGCGCAGGGAGTTGAGCGCGGACGCGGCCGTCATGTGCTCGTGCGCCACGATCCGCGGCCACAGCGAGTCCAGCGCGGGCCGCTGGATCGAACCGAGCACGGAGGTCAGGGCGGCGAAGACATACAGCGGCCATACGGCGGGGTGCGGCAACAGCGAGTTGAACAGCAGCGCCCCGCAGAGCACGCCCTGTCCGACCTCGGTCCAGACGATCAGCTTCCGCTTGTCCCACGCGTCGGCGAGCGCACCGCCGTAGAGCCCGAACACGATCAACGGCACGAGCTCTACGGCACCGACCGCGCCCACCGCCGCTGCGGAACCGGTGAGTTCCTTGATCTGCACCGGGAGCGCGACGAACGTCAGGAAGTTCCCGAAGTTCGAGATCAGCCCCGCGAGCCAGAGCCTGCGGAAGTCGGCGGAGGCGTGCCAGGGGGCGAGGTCGGGGAGGAGGGCGCGGAGGCGGGTAGGGGGTGTGGGGGAGTCGGCAGTCACAATCCGCCACGATCAGCGGGAGGCGCCGACTGGGCAACTGCTTTTCTCGCCCACCTCTTGAGCGAGCGAGACGGGTGGGCGGGTGGGAAATTCACCAGCGGGCAGGCGGCGGTGCCGTCAACTGGTCGGTGAGACGGGAGAGTCGGTCCCGGAACCGCCTCCGCCCCCGCGCCGCCGGCAACACGTTCTCCCCGGCCGCCGCGCTGACCAGATGCTGCACGGTGTCCAGATCGAGGTCGGTGCCTTCCGGTACGGCGAGCGACTCATGGGCCAGGGACGCCAGTTCACGGTCCTCGGAGCCCAGCGAGAGGACGGTCGCCCCGGCCCGGCGGGCGTCGTGCACCCGTTCAAGGAGCGGATCACCCGGCCCTTCCGGCGACACGACGAGCAGTGTCTCACCGCGCCGGGCCGCCTCGATCCGGCCGAGTCCGACGGCCAGATGGGCCGGGTCGGAGGGGCGCGCGTCATGCCGTACGAGAGTCGGGGCCAGTTCGGGCGTGCCCGACCAGGCGGCCTCGTCGACCAGATGCGCCGCGAGATGCCACGGCTCGTACGCGGGCGTGCCCACCAGCAGCAGCCCGCCCCCGTGCGCCACCACGGACCCGCGCAGCACCCCGGCGAACCGCCGCGTGGCCCCCAACCACTCGGTCCCGGCGAGCACTTCACGAAGCAGCGCGACCCGTACGGCGTCCATGTCCGCGCATCCTGCCGCAACCGGCCACTCGTGACGTGGAGTTCACCACGAATTCGCCCAACTTGGGGATGGTGCGGGCTCATCGGCCGCACGTCGCACAAGGAGCCACCTCATGACGGACACCGCAGAAGTCACCGTCCCCTTCCGCGCCGGTCAAGGGGGCTACGCGAGTTACCGGATCCCGGCGATCGTGGTCTCCCGCGCCGGCACCCTCCTCGCGTTCTGCGAGGGCCGGGTCGCCTCCGCGAGCGACTACGGCCACATCGACATCGTGCTGCGCCGCTCCACCGACGGCGGGCGCACCTGGGAGCCGTTGACCGTCGCCGCCGACAACGGCAGCGACCTCGCGGGCAACCCCGCCCCCGTCGTCCTGGACACCGGCCGCATCCTGCTCGTCCACGTCCGCTCGGCCGCCGCCGCGAGCGAGGACGCCATCCTGCGCGGCAAGGTGAAGGCGGCCGACGGGCGGCGGGTGTGGGTGCGGTACAGCGACGACGACGGGGTCACCTGGTCGAGCCCCACGGAGATCACCGAGCAGGTGAAGAAGCCCGAGTGGCGCTGGTACGCCACCACCCCCGGGCACGCGATCCAGCTGAGCACCGGCCGCGTGGTCGTCCCCGGCAACCACACGCTCCCGCCCACCGGCACCGACGTCGGCAACGAGGCCAAGTACAACAGCGGCCACTGCCTGCTCAGCGACGACCGTGGCGAGACCTGGTACCTCGGCTACGTCGACGAGAACACCGACGGCTACGTCAACTGCAACGAGACCACCGCCGCCGAACTCCCGGACGGGCGCGTCTACTTCAACACCCGCAACGACTCCCCGTCCCCCGGCAACCGCGCCGACGCGCACTCCGAGGACGGCGGGAAGACCCTCGTGAAGCCGTTCCGCCCGCAGGCCGGTCTCGCCGCCCCCGTCTGCGAGGGCAGCGTCCTCCAACTCCGCGACCCCGACCTGCTGTTGTACTCCGGCCCCGGCGACCCGGCCGCCCGCGCCCTGATGACCCTGCGCGGCTCGGCCGACGGCGGCACCACCTGGCGCCCGGTGTTCACGGCCGACGGCCTGCCCGCCGCCTACTCCGACCTCGTCCGCGTCGACGACGACACGGTCGGACTCCTCTACGAGACCGGGGACTTCGGGGCGTACGAGACGATCACCTTCCGCCGGGTGCCCGTGACCGGCCTGACCTGATCAGTGACGTGCCTCACCCGGTCCATTACGCACCTCACCTGAGCCGATGCGGGCGCCGGGGCGGACGTAAAGTCGGCCCATGACCTCTACCGACAGTGCTGCACAGACCCCCGCGACGCCCCCGGCGAAGGCCCCCGCCAAGGACCCGTGGGACCTCCCCGACGTCTCCGGACTGGTCGTCGGCGTGCTCGGCGGGACCGGGCCGCAGGGCAAGGGCCTCGCCTACCGGCTCGCCAAGGCCGGCCAGAAGGTGATCATCGGCTCCCGCGCCGCCGACCGCGCGCAGGCCGCCGCCGACGAACTCGGCCACGGTGTCGAGGGCGCCGACAACGCGGAGACCGCGCGCCGCAGCGACGTCGTGATCGTCGCCGTGCCCTGGGACGGCCACGGCAAGACCCTGGAGTCGTTGCGCGAGGAGTTGGCCGGGAAGCTCGTCGTCGACTGCGTCAACCCGCTCGGCTTCGACAAGAAGGGCGCCTACGCGCTGAAGCCGGAGGAGGGCAGCGCCGCCGAGCAGGCCGCCGCCCTGCTGCCGGACTCGCGGGTCGCCGCCGCCTTCCACCACCTGTCGGCCGTACTGCTCATGGACACGGAGATCGCCGAGATCGACACCGACGTCATGGTGCTGGGCGAGGAGCGCGCCGACGTCGAGATCGTGCAGGCGCTGGCGGGCCGTATCCCCGGCATGCGGGGCGTCTTCGCCGGGCGGCTGCGCAACGCCCACCAGGTGGAGTCCCTGGTCGCGAACCTGATCTCCGTCAACCGCCGCTACAAGGCACACGCGGGACTGCGCGTCACGGACGTCTGAGCGGGTGGGGGACACTGGTGGCGGCCGACCCGCCAGTGTCCCCCCTCGTTCCGCCGACAGGAGCCGATCCCATGCCCCGCCTCGCCCTCTACGCCCTCGTCGTCTGCCTGCTCGCCGTGGCCGCGGCGGTCGTCTCCTTCGTGGAGGGCAGCTGGATCGGCATCGTGTGGGTACTGCTCGCGGGGCTGTCGTCCAACATGTGCTGGTACTACCTGAAGCGCGGCAGGACGGTCTAGGTCCAGAAGCGGTAGAGGCTGTAGCCGCTCGACGTCTGCCAGTCGCTGACGCCGAGGCCCCGCAGGACCGCGTCGATCATGTCGAAGAACTCCCGGTTGATCGACGGCACCCACAGCAGCGCGAACACGAACAGCAGGCCGAACGGCGCGAACGGCTCCACCTGCCGCTTGATGTCGTTCGACAGCCAGGGCTCGATCACGCCGTAGCCGTCCAGACCAGGCACCGGCAGGAAGTTCAGGATCGCCGCGGTCACCTGGAGCAGGGCCAGGAAGGCCAGCGCGTACTGGAAGTCGGCCGGCACCCCGTCCAGGGCGTGCAGCCAGAACGGGGCCGTGCAGACGGCCGCGAACAGTACGTTCGTCAGCGGGCCCGCCGCCGAGATCAGGCTGTGCTTCCAGCGGCCGTGGATGCGGCCCCGCTCGATGAACACCGCGCCGCCGGGCAGACCGATGCCGCCCATGATGACGAAGATCACCGGGAGCACGATGCTGAGCAGGGCGTGCGTGTACTTCAGCGGGTTGAGGGTCAGATAGCCCTTCCCGCCGATCGAGATGTCACCGCTGTGCAGCGCGGTGCGCGCGTGCGCGTACTCGTGCAGACACAGCGAGACGATCCAGGCGGCGGTCACGAACAGGAACACGGCGATGCCCGGCTTCTCGGCGAACCCGGTCCAGGTGGCCCAGCCGGTCACCGCCGTGACGGCCAGGATCCCGAGGAAGACGGGACTGATCCGCCGGTCGCTCGGGCGGGTGGTGGTGGCGGTCATGGAGGCGGGCTCCCTGCTGGGGTCGGTGGAACGCGAAGCCCGACGGTACCGGGCACAAGGGGAAAACGTCTCGCGGGTGGCCGCCGGTTCCGGGGAAGGTGGAGGCATGGGACTCTGGCACGCGATCTACGCCCCCGTCACCCCCTCGGGGCGGCGGCTCTCCCGGGCCGTGCCCGCAAAGTCCCGCCTGCCCCCCTGCGGCGTCCGGGCGGACGACGGGACTTCGCGGACACGACCAGGCCGTGCCCGGCGCCGCGCCGCCCCAACCCCGTGACCGCTTCCGCCGCCACCAGAGACAATGGACCCCGTGCGCTATCGCATTCTCGGCACCACCCAGGCACTCCGCCCCGACGGCACCCCCGTCCCGGTCGGCGGGGCGCGGCTGCGTGCGCTGCTCACCGTGCTCGCCCTGCGGCCCGGCAAGGCCGTGCCCGCGAGCTTCCTGGTGGACGA
>NZ_JAWOAI010000057.1:0-29092 GCF_033194735.1 Streptomyces sp. W16 | reverse complement strand
CCGCAGGCCAGCGACAGCGTGAGGGCGACGGCCCAGACGGGGGCGGCGGAGAGGTCGTAGGCCGCGGTGACGGCGGGCGGAGCCGGGGCGAAGACATGGTCGCGGACGGGGTGGAAGACGGCCGCCGCGCCGAGCACGAGGGCGCCCAGGCAGCACAGCAGGACCGTCGCGACCAGGCACTGCCACACCCACAGGCCGACCACGGGTTCCCGCTCGGGCCACACGGCCCGGGTCAGCGCGCGCGGAACCGGCACGGCGGCCGAGAGGGCGACGACGCTCAGCAGGAGCAGGCAGACAGTCATGCCACGGGCTCCGGATCCTGGTCAACGGCACAGACAGAGGGAAGAACGGGAGGTGCGGGTGCGGCTGTACCCGAGGGCGAGCGCACGAGGTGTGGGCCCGCCCGCCGTCAGTATGACTGTCCGGGCGGCCGGAGTCAGGTGTACGGCGAGCACCGGGCGCACCCGCGACCCGCCTCAGCCCCTCGCCACGATCCGCCCGGTGACCTCACCGAGACCCACCCGCGTGCCGTTCGCCCCAGGCGCCCACGCCGACAGGGTCACGACATCCCCGTCCTCCAGGAACGTCCGCTTGCCGTCCGGGAGTTCGAGGACGTCCCGCCCGTTCCAGGTCAGCTCCAGCAGCGAACCGCGCTCGCGCTCCGCCGGCCCGCTGACCGTGCCCGAGCCGTACAGGTCGCCGGTGCGCAGGGAGGCGCCGTTGACCGTCATCTGGGCGAGCTGCTGCGCGGCCGTCCAGTACATGGTGGAGAACGGCGGCTCGGACACCGTATGGCCGTTGATCGCCACCGAGATGCGGAGGTCGTAGCCGCCGGGCTCCTCCGCCGAGTCGTCCAGATAGGGAAGGAGTTCGTGGGTGCGCTCGGGCGGCGCGATCCGGGCGTCCTCCAGCGCGTCCAGCGGGGTGATCCACGCCGACACCGAGGTGGCGAATGACTTGCCGAGGAACGGGCCGAGGGGAACGTACTCCCAGGCCTGGATGTCGCGAGCGGACCAGTCGTTGAGGAGGCACAGCCCGAAGACGTGCTCGCGGAAGTCGGCGAGCGCCACCGGTTCGCCCATCCGCGACGGCGTCCCGACCACGAAGCCGACCTCCGCCTCGATGTCCAGGCGGATCGACGGGCCGAAGACGGGCGCCGGGTCGGATGGGGACTTGCGTTGCCCGGACGGGCGTACGACCTCCGTGTCCGAGACCACGATCGTGCCCGAGCGGCCGTGGTAACCGATGGGCAGATACTTCCAGTTGGGGGTCAGGGAGTCGGGCGCGTCGGGGCGGAAGATGCGGCCGACGTTCCGGGCGTGGTTCTCGGAGGCGTAGAAGTCGACGTAGTCCGCGACCTCGAAGGGGAGGTGCAGGGTCACCGCGGAGAGCGGGTGGAGGAAGGGGGCGATCGTCTCCTGGTGGGACGGCACCGTCACCCACGCGGTCAGCGCGCGCCGGACGTCCGACCAGGCCGTACGGCCCGCGGCGAGCAGCGGGTTGAGCGTGGGGTGCGCGAGGAGGGAGACATACGGCGAGCCGAGCGCGGCGGCAGCGGCGCCCGCGTCGAGCACCTGGTCGCCGAACCGGACGCCGACGGTCCGTTCGTCCGAGCCGAGGGGCGAGAAGACGCCGTAGGGAAGGTTGTGCGGGCCGAAAGGATCGCCCTCGGGAAGATCGAAGGGGGGCATGGGGTGCTGCCTCACTCTCGTACGTACTCGCATGTGGCCGCGCCATACGTTACGGGTGGGTTGCAGGGACCGGCAGTGTCTAAAGAGTTCGCAATGTCCGAATAGGTCTTGTCGGAGGAGGCAATTCCGGCTTAGCGTCCTTTGGGGGACACGGACGGGGTGGGTCCGGTCCGTAGGGGGGACACGTGGGGGGACCCGTGGCCAAACGCGCCAGCAGCGTGCCTTTCGAGGCCGACCGCGAGGTGCCGGGCCTGATCGTGAAGTTCGGCGACTATCCGCTGCATCACGGCGGGGTGGGCGCGATCCGCAGTCTGGGCCGTCTCGGCGTGCCGATGTATGCGATCACGGAGGACCGTTACACGCCGGCCGCGGTATCCCGCTATCTGGAGCGCGCGTTCGTCTGGCCGACGACCGGCACCGAGGAACCCGGACGACTCGTGGAGGGACTGCTGCGCATCGGGCGCCGCATCGGCCGGCCCACCGTCCTCATCCCCACCGACGAGGAGGCCGCCGTCCTGATCGCCGAGCACCAGGACGCGCTCGCCGACCGTTTCCTCTTACCGCGGGTGGATCCGAAGCTGCCGCGCCACCTCGCCAGCAAGCAGGGGCTGCACGAACTCTGCGTGGAACACGGCATACCCAGCCCCACGGCCGCCTTCCCGCAGTCGTACGACGACATCGTCGACTTCGCGGAGAAGGCCCGCTTCCCGATCGTGGCCAAGAACCGGGAGGCGTTCGTACGACGCTCCCGGCCCGCGGTGAGCGGCACGACGAAGATCTCCACCCGCGAGGGACTGCTCACGCTCGCCCGTGACTGGGGCGAGCACCCCGGCGTGATCCTCCAGGAGTACCTGCCCAGGGAGGAGGCCGAGGACTGGATCGTGCACGCCTACTTCGACCAGGACTCCACCCCGCTCGCCATGTTCACCGGCGTCAAGGTGCGCTCCTGGCCGCCGCACGCGGGCATGACGGCACATGCGTATGTAGTGGACAATCCGGAACTCGCGGACCTCGCCGCGCGTTTCATCAAACAGATCGGCTTCACCGGAATCATCGACCTCGACCTGCGCTTCGACCGGCGCGACGGTCAGTACAAACTGCTCGACTTCAACCCCCGTATGGGCGCCCAGTTCCGGCTCTTCGAGAACGAGTCGGGGGTGGACGTCGTCCGCGCCATGCACCTCGACCTGACCGGCCGCCCCGTCCCGGAGGGGGAACAGCGCGCCGGCCACCGGTACATCGTGGAGAACATCGACCTGCCCGCCCTCCTCGCCTACCGCCGCAGCGGCTATACGACGCCGCACGCGCCGGCGAAGGCGAGCGGGACCGAGCTGGCCTGGCTCGCGGGTGACGACCTGCGGCCGTTCTTCACGATGCTCGCTCGCTTCGTGCGGCCGGGCGCGAAGCATCTCTATCAGCTGTGGCGCACCAACCGGCGCGGCAGCAGCACCAGTAGCGGCCATCAGTAGCCAGAGCCAGTAGCCAGAGCCAGTAGGCAGTAGCCAGTGGCAGTTGGCGGCGGTGGTTGGTGGCAGCGGTTGGCGGCAGTACCAGCACGAAGTGGCGAATTGACGTCCTGGGGAGGGACTTCGTGATTCAACCGGTAGCAATCATCGGCGCCGGCCCGTTCGGCCTGTCCACCGCCGCGCATCTGCGGGCGCGCGGCATCCCGGTCCGTGTCTTCGGCGAGACCATGGTCAGCTGGCGCGACCACATGCCGGCCGGAATGCTCCTGAAGTCGACCCCGGCCGCCTCCAACTTCGACGCCCCGCAGCCCGGCCACAACCTCGTCGACTACTGCGACGCGGCCGGCATCCCCCGCCTGGTCACCGACGAGGACATCATCCCCGTCGAGACCTTCATCGGCTACGGCGAGTGGTTCCAGCAGAAACTGGTGCCCGAGCTGGAGCGGGTACGGGTGGTGTCCGTCGACCGGAACGTGGACAGGAACGGGGACCGGAACAAGGGCGGTGGCTTCGAACTCAAGCTGGATTCGGGGGAGTTGTTCACGGCCCGGGCGGTCGTGGTCGCGACCGGGCTCCACGGCCTGGCCCACCTCCCGCCGGAGCTGGCGGCAGCGGCGGCCGACGGACCCGCATCCACCGGCCCCGTCTCGCACAGCTCCCAGCACCACGACCTGAGCGGGTTCAAGGGCAAGGAACTGATCGTCGTCGGCGCCGGCCAGTCCGCGCTGGAGACGGCGGTGTTGGCGGCGGAGGCGGGCGCGAATGTGCGGATCGTCTCGCGGGGGCGTGGCCGGGTCGCGTTCGGCGCGGCCCCCTGGGACCAGCCGAAGCTGCGCCCCGAGTCGCCCTTCGGGCGCGCCTGGTCGCTGTGGGCGCTGAGCTACTACCCCCAGCCGTACCGCTACCTCCCCGAGCAGACCCGCCACTACCTGGTCCGCCGGGTGCTCGGTCCGCTCGGCGCGTGGTGGCTGCGCGCGCGGTTCGAGGGGAAGGTGCAGGTCAGCGAGGTCGACCGGATCGTATCGGCGGACGCGACGACCGGCGCCCCCGAGCTGACGGTCGCCACGCACGGTGGCGGCACCGGGCAACTCGCCGCCGACCACGTCATCTCGGCGACGGGCTATCGGGTCGACATCGCGGCGATGGACTTCCTGGGGCACGAGTTGCGCACCCAACTGGCGGTGAGCCGGGGTACGCCGAAGCTCGGTGCGGGGTACGTGTCCTCAGTGCCGGGGGTGTACTTCACGGGGCTGCCGGCCGCGTCGTCGTACGGGCCGGTGATGCGGTTCGTGTGCGGCACGGAGTTCGCGTCACCGCGGCTGGCGAAGCATCTGGCGGCGGCGCACGGGTAGTTGACCTGCGGTCGGCTCGATGTGCGTGGCTGTGCCCATGCGTTACGCCAACTCCATGAGCATCGGGCGGAGGTGGGCGCCCTTCGAGTAGGCGGTCGGGAGGGCGAGTCGTAGGCAGGCGAGGGTGATCAATTGGTCGCGCAGGGCGTGGTGCCAGGCGAAGCCGATCACCGTGTTGCGGTCGGGCGGGGCGAACGGTGACTGTGCTTGCGGGCTGCCGAAGACCGTCCGCCACTGCGGGCCCCGGGCGCCGAACTCGTCGTAGATCCACGCCGTCCACCTGCGTACTGCTTCGGCGACCTCGCCCCGGACGGCCAGCACGATGTCCGTGTCCGACCAGCGGTCGCCGTCGCCGGTGGCATGCGAGCCGGTGAAGGCGAGGCCGACGATCGAGTTGTCGGCTTCGGCGTGGGCGAGGAGTTGGGCGCGGGTGCGGTCGCGTTGTTCGGGGGTGAACATGCCGAGATGATGCATTCAACGGGTCGTTCTGGGCGGACGCACCTGGTTCGGGCTTCTCGGTTACTGGTACGCGCTGCCCGGCCTGACTCTTTGGCGTATAGCGCGTGCGGTCGCGCGTGCTGCCTTTCGGTTCTCTCGCACCATCGGCTTTTTCTGGGCTTCGCTCCCATGCTGGCCGCCGCACGCGACTGCATTGCCTGAAGTCGTATCTGCAGTGACAAAGATGAGGGTCTTGCAAGCGATGCCGGTCTTCCAACTCGACCTACCGGCCAGCCTGTTCAGCCCTGATCGGAGGTCTCCGAGTCGGGGTGGGTCGGTCCGTCGCGCGGCGGAGGACAGGACGCACGCAGGGCGGCCAGCTTGTCCGCGTCGGTGGTGTCGGGCACAGTCGCACACGTGAGGATCCTGAGGTCGGTGCCGGCAGGAATCAGGGTGTCGATGTCGAGGGCGATGTCACCCATCAGTGGATGCTCGATGGTCACGTGGTCGCCGGCATAGGGGCCGGCAGTGCCGTTGGACCACAGACGGGCGAAGCGCGGGTTGCTTCGAAGTATGCGCTCGACGAGTGAGGCAAGACGTACGTCATGGGGATGGGCGGCGGCCGTCACACGGAGGTCGGCGACGAGGTCCTCCTCCTGCGCTTCGATGCCTTTTCCTGGCCGAATGGGCCATGCCGCAATCGGTTCCAGTCCTCGGCTGCCGCTCGCCGGGAACGTCCCGGCAACGAGACTGCGCTCGTCCCAACCGTACGCACGGGGATCGCCGATCGCGGCCGTCCACATCCTGTTCCAACCGAGGATGGTCCAGTCGGCGGCGAAGACCGCGGCGGGAACGTCTCCCAACTGCCGTACAAGTCGCCGCGCACTCAGGGGTATCTCCCTGGAGACCTTCCCCACCGAGGGTGGTACGAGGCCGGCGCAGCGAAACAGATGGTCACGCTCGGACGGGTCGAGACGCAGTGCTCTGGCCAGAGCGGTGACCACTTGGACCGACGGATTGCGAGCACGGCCCTGCTCCAGCAGCATCACGTAGTCGACCGATATGCCTGCCAGACCGGCCAGCTCTTCGCGGCGCAGTCCGGAGATGCGCCGTTCCCCGCCCACCGTCAGCCCGCTGTCCTGCGGTGACATGCGCTCACGCCAGCCGCGCAGAGTCATGCCGAAGTGGTTCATCGCCGGCATGTCGGCCATGTCACTGGAAGGTCCACGTCTGGTTGTCCCAGGCGTTGCATTCCCACAGGACCACCACCGTGCCGCTCGTGCCTCCGAAAACGGTGACGCATTTCTGTGACTGGTCGGCCACCAGTTCCGTACCGGAGAAGTGGAATTGCTGGCTGGAGCTGCCGCTGCACGCGCTCAGTTGGATCTCGGTCCGGTCGTCGCTCGCTCCGCCGGCCACGGTCATGCATTTCCCCAAGGAGCGGAAGGTGCCCCCCGATCCGGTCTGCCAGCGCTGTGCCGCGGAGCCGTCGCAGGCGACATGGACCAACTGGATTCCCTCGGTCCCGGCGCCGCTGCTCAGGCACTTCTGCGTGGCGGGGACCACCAGGGCGTGGCCGACGGCCGGGTCGACCGTCGCGCCGGATCCGCTTTCCTCGGATCCGGCATTGCCTCCGGACTCCGGCTCGGAGTCCTCCTGCACGGTTTTGGACGTCGGCTTCGAAGAGGTGTGCGGCGTCGGTGACTTGGCGCCGGAACTCGCCGAGTGGGACGCCTTGGGGGAGGTGGCCGTGGGTGCGGATGTGCCCGTGGACTGCTGGGTGGGGTTGTCGGCCGGGAGCGGGCCGTCCGACGCGGTGGCGCTGACGCTGCTCTTCCCCGTTGGCAGGTTGGCCAGCAGTACGGCGATTGTGATCAACAGCGCCGTGGCGACGGCTGCGGCGAGCACGACCGGCTTCTTCGAACGGCCTGAGGGCCGGTGCGCCTGTTGGTCGGTCGTATCGGGCTGCGGAGGTTCTACGGGTGGCTCGGCTGCGGGGGCCTCGTCGGTTCCGTTGTCCGAGTTGAATCCCGATCCCGATGCCGATGCCGATGCCGATGCCGATGCCGATGCCGA
Organism: Streptomyces sp. W16; assembly: GCF_033194735.1. Lineage (NCBI taxonomy): Bacteria > Bacillati > Actinomycetota > Actinomycetes > Kitasatosporales > Streptomycetaceae > Streptomyces > Streptomyces sp. W16. The sequence goes on along the minus strand of NZ_JAWOAI010000057.1, from coordinate 22,069 downwards.
TGGTGATGGTGATGCGGACTCGGGCACTGGGTTCGCGGCCGGAGCCGGAGCCGGAGCGGGAGAGTCGTCGGCCACGGCCATTGGGTGGGCGGCGGGTGGAACAACAGAGGACCCCGCTGCGCCTGCCGGTCTTCGCAGCATGCGTTCGGCGTCCTCGGCCGACAGCCGGTCGGCCGGTTTGGCCACGAGCAGGCCCTGGATCAGCGGGGTGAGTGGTCCGGCACCGCGCACTTCGGGGGCCGGTTCCATGGCGATGGCGTACATCGTCTGGGCCACCGTTTCCCGGAGGAACGGTGAGCGGCCCTCGACCGCTTCGAAGAGCGTTGCGCCCAGTGCCCACAGGTCGGCCTCCGGACCCGGTTTGGCGCCGACCAGTCGCTCGGGGGCCATGAAGTCGACCGATCCCACCAACTGGCCGGTGCGGGTGAGCGCCGAGGTCTCGACGGCCTGGGCGATGCCGAAGTCGGTGAGGACCACGCGGCCGTCCTCGGCGAGCAGCACGTTGGCCGGTTTCACGTCCCGGTGCAGGACCCCTGCCCGGTGCGCGGCCCGTAACGCGGCGATCACGCCCCGGCCGATCCGGGCGACCTCGTCGAGCGGGACCGTGCCGTACGCCTTGATCCGGTCGGCGAGGGTGGTGGAGCGCACGTACTCCATCACGATGGTGGGCCGGCCCTCGTCGTCCACGACGTCGTGGACGACAACGACGTTCGGGTGGCTGATCCGGGCGGCGCTGTGCGCCTCGCGCCGGGCGCGTTCGAAGAGGGTGGCGAGTTCGGCGTCGTCGAGTTGGGGCTGGGAGTGGAGCTTCTTCACGGCGACCTGGCGGCCGAGGAGTTCGTCGTGGGCGCGCCAGACGGTGGCCATGCCGCCCCGGCCGATGCGGTCGAGGATGAGGTATCGGCCGGCGATCAGCCGTCCTTCGTCGGACACCGTGGGTTCCTTTTCTCTGCTTCAGGACCGATCCGGCCGACGGCGCCACGGGTTCCTCCGGCCGGCCGCACGCCCAACGGCCCTTCGCCTACGGCTAGTTGAGGAGCATTTTGGCAGCGAAGGGCCCGGAAGCAGCCGCTTTCTACGGCGCGCCGGGCCCGGTTGTCGCGCGCGGGGCGACTCCAGGGCTGTTGGCCGGTTCCATGAGGAGCAGGGCCCGGCCGCGAGCGGGGCGGCGCCGCCGTCTCACGTCATGAGGATCCGACGACCGTGGTCGACGAACTCGCCGGGCCCTTCGCGTGCCGATCATCCTCTACGGGGGCGGCAGCGGCCTAGGGGGCAGGGTAGGGACAGCAGTACTACCCACGGCATCGCTCCAACCAACTCCAAGGGCGGGGCTAGTTGTTCGAGGCGTAGGGGATGAAGTCGGTCCAGGTGGTGGGGGTGAAGGTGAGGCGGGGGCCCTGGGTGTTGTGCTTGGAGTCGCGGATGTGGATGGTGGCGGGGGTGGTGGCCACCTCGACGCAGTCGTTCGGGTTGCTGGAGTCGCTGTAGCTGCTCTTGAACCACGCCAGTTCGGAGGCGTCCTTAGGCGGGGACTTGCGGATCATGCTTCCTCCACCAGTTGTAGGAATTCCGTCCAGGCAGCCGCCGTGACGGCGAATCGGGGGCCCTGGGTGTGCTTGGAGTCGCGGACGTGCATAGTGCCGGGGGCAGTGGCTACCTCGACGCAGTCGTTCGGGTTGTTGCTGTCGCTGTAGCTGCTCTTGAACCACACCAGCTCGAAAGCGTCTCCGGCGGGGGCGTTGCGGATCATGTCTCTCCCAGCAGTTGCTCGATGAAGGTCGTGGACTCCCGAGCGGTCATGGCCTCCGCCCGGATGATCCCATAGCTCAGTTCGAGGATCCGCAGCTGTTTCGGTTCGGATACGGGACGGCCGTTGAACTCGTCGTCCATGCGCCCGACCGCCGTGCCGTCTCCGAACTTCAGCACCTGGATCCGTCCTCCGATACCAGGGTGGTCCCAACGGTCCATCGGCATCACCTGAATTTTGACACTCTGCAACTGTGCCAGTTCCAGGACGCGTTCGAGCTGCTTGCGGTGCACCGTCTTCCCGCCGACCGGGCGCCGCAACGTCACCTCTTCCAGGACGAAACTGAGTTCAGGCGCAGGCGAGCGCTGGTAGATCGCCTGCCGGGCCATGCGCGCGGCCACCGCCTGCTCCAACTCCCCCTCCGCCAGCGAGGGCCGCCGAGTCCTCAGCAGCGCCCGGGCGAACTCCTCTGTCTGGAGCAGGCCGTGCAGATTGTGATTGCCGTACGAGAGCAGCTCGACCGCCTTTGCCTCCAGCTTCGCCAGCGCGCGAATCGTCTTCGGGTACCGGACCCTCGCCACGTCCTCCTTCATCGCGGAGATCAGCCCGTCCGCCCTCAACACCTCCTCCGCCTTGTCCAGATACTCGGGCCGAGGAATCCGCTTCCCGCCCTCGATCTTGTAGACCAGGTCCTCTCCGTACCCCACCACCACCGCGAAGTCCGGGACCCGCATCCCCGCCGCCTCGCGCCGCAGCCTCAACTGCCGCCCGACCGTCGCGAGGACCGCCAACCCCCACTCGTCGTCCGGGTCGACCTCCCAACCCGGTTCGTCCGCCTCGCTGTTGAGCTGCTCCGGTTCCCTGTCCACGCTCGCCCCTCCGTCGTACGGCCGTGCCGCAACGCCCCCTACCCGTACGGCCCCTGTCGACAGCCCGGACATCACTGGACAAGCACCGGACAGTCACCGTACGGGTTGGACTCGTCACTCGCGGGCGTTACGACCGGTAGCGGCCCAGCGTCTTCAGCCCCGGCAACGCCCTGTCCTGGAAGTCGAACAGCGCCAGGTTCTCCCACGCGTTGCCCGACGTCGGGTCCGTCGGGTCCCAGCCGTCACCGGCCCGGTACGTCCAGACGCCCTCCCAGTAGCAGTAACCCAGGCCCTTGTTGCCGGGGACGTTCGCCATCAGGTCCGCTACCGTGCGCAGCCACGCCGCCTGTCCCGCCGGCGTCGCCGGATACCCCTCCGTCAGCTGCGAGGGGTCGTACATGATGTCGTTCGTCGCGTCCTCGCTCTCCAGCGTGAACGGATACGCCGTCTCCGCGATCAGCACCGGCTTGTCGTAACGCGCCGCCAGATCCGCCAAGTTGGCCGCCGCTGCCGCCGGGGCGCCGTGCCAGAACGGGTAGTACGACTGGGCGATGATGTCGAAGTCGACGCCGTCGGCGACCACGTTGTCGTACCACCAGCGCGACGTACCGTTGTCGCCGCCCGAGGCGATGTGGAGCATCGTGCGGATACGCGGGGTCGTGTCGTGCGCGGCGTTCAGGCCCGCCTTCAGGAACGTCGTCAGGTTGCCCCAACCCCCGCCGTCGTCACCCCAGTTCTTGCCGGTGGGCCAGAGCAGGCCGCCGTTGATCTCGTTGCCGATCTGGACCAGGTCGGCCGGGGTGCCCTGGCGGCGCAACGCGCCCAGCACGTCGGCGGTGTGGTCGTAGACCGCCCTCGTCAGGCCCGCCACATCCAGGTCCGCCCAGGCCGCCGGCTTGGTCTGGTGGGCCGGGTCCGCCCACGTGTCGGAGTAGTGGAAGTCGACCCAGATGCCGATCCCGGCCCGGCGCAGCCGCTTGGCCAGCGGGAGGATGTGCTGCTTGTTGTTGTAGCCGTCGGCCGGGTTGACCCAGACCTTGAGGCGGGCGTGGGTGACACCCGCGTCGGCCAGGATGCGGATCGGGTCGTCCCGGCGGCCGTCCGCACGGCGGTACACCGCGCCGTACGCCTCGTCCTTCGGCAACGACGAGATGTCCATGCCCCGGATCTCCAACCGGCGCCGGTCCGCGGCGACCGCCGGCGCTGCCGCCAGCACCGGGATCGAAAGTGCCGCCGCACCCGCCGCCGTAAGAACACTGCGTCTGCGCATCACGAAGTTCCCTTCAGTAAGTAGCCAAAGAAACAAGCAAGTTGAGTGGAGCGGAGGTCAGCGCGGGTCCCGGAAAACCTCCACCCCGCCCGCCGGCACCGCCGCCCGGCTCCCGTCCGGCAGCACCACCTTCACCTCGCTCCCGGTGTGGTTCACCGCGAAGCGGAACGTCCCCGACTCGCCCTCCCGTACGACGAGTTCGACATCGCGAGGCAGATCGACCGGCGTGATGCCCGCGTCCGCGAGGGCGAGGTCCACCACGGCGGCCAGGTCGGCGCCGTTCAGTCGGGTCGCCAGGTACCAGGCCGCCCCCGACCCCACCGCGTGCCGCGTCAGCGCCGCACCTCCCGCCGTACGACCGTCCGCGAAGACCGCGACCGTCTCGCAGCCCGCACCCGGGATCACGACCTCCGACCACAGATCCGCCTCGTACAGCGCGCCGTCCGTCCCCCGAACCGACACCACCTCACCCGGCAGCAACGGGTCGAACTCCTCGACGGTCAGGCCGAGTACGTCCCGCAGCGCCCCGGGATACGCGCCCGGATGCAACGTGTCGTTCTCGTCGACGATCCCGGAGAAGAAGGAGACCAGCAGAGTCCCGCCCCGCGACACATACCGTTCCAGGTCGGCGCCCACCCCGACCGGAGCGGAGTACAACTGCGGTACCACCAGCAGCGGATACCGCGCCGGGTCCAGGTCGGCCAGCCCCGTCGGCGGCAGGAAGTCCACCGTCAAGTGCCGGTCGTAGAGCGCCTCGTAGAAAGAGTCCAACCGTTCGCGCGCGTCCAAGTCCTGGCTCGGCCTCCACTCCAGGCTCTGCGCCCACCACGAGTCCCACGACCAGACCATCGCCACGTCACCCCGGGTCCGCGTGCCCCGCAGATCGGCGAGGCCGGCGACGCGTCGGCCGAGGTCCGTGACCTCGCGCCAACCCCGGTTGTCGGTACCGGAGTTCGCCAGCATCGCGGTGTGGAACTTCTCCGCGCCGGACTGCGACTGCCGCCACTGGAAGAACATCGCGCCCTCGGAGCCGCGCGCCACGTGCCCGAGTGAGTTGCGGGCCATCTCACCGGGGCGTTTGGCCGGGTTGTACGGCTGCCAGTTGACCCCGGACGTGGCGTGCTCCAGCAGCAGCCACGGACCCCCGCCCGCGACCGAGCGGGTCAGGTCCGCCGCCAGCGCCAGGTTCACATGCGTGCGGCGGCCGTCGGTCATCAGGTAGTGGTCGTTGGTGACGAGGTCGACCTCCTCGGCCCAGGCCCAGTAGTCGACGGTCTGGCCCTGGCTCGGCGCGACCATGAAGTTGGTGGTGACGGGGACGCCGGGGGAGAGGCGGTGCAGGATGTCCCGCTCGGCACAGAAGTTGGCGCGGGCCTGCGCGTCGGCGAAGCGGTGGTAGTCGAGTTGCTGGGTGGGATTGCATACGGACGGGGTCGCGCGGGGCGGAGTGATCTCCTCCCAGTCGCCGTACTGCTGGCCCCAAAAGGCCGTTCCCCAGGCCCGGTTGAGGGCGTCGAGGGTGTCGTAGCGCTCACGCAACCACTCCCGGAAAGCCGCCGCGCAGACAGCGCAGTAGCAGGCGAGGACGGGGGCGCCGTACTCGTTGTGGACGTGCCACAGCACGACCGCGGGGTGGCTGCCGTAGCGCTCGGCGAGCGCCGTCGTGATCGTGGCCGCCGCCGAACGGTAGTCGGCGTTGGAGTGGCAGATCGCGCCCCGTGAGCCGAAGGCGAGGCGCACGCCCTCACGCGTCACCGGCAGCGCGGAAGGGTGCGCGCGGTAGAACCACGCCGGCGGCACCACCGTGGGCGTGCCGAGGTTCACCGCGATGCCCGCCGCGTGCAGCAGGCCGATCACCGTGTCCAGCCACTCCCAGTCGTACTCGCCCGGCCGCGGCTCCATCCTGGCCCAGGAGAAGACGCCGAGGGAGACGGTCGTGACACCGGCCTCCCGCATCAGCCGTACGTCCTCCTCCCAGACCTCCTGCGGCCACTGCTCGGGGTTGTAGTCACCTCCGAAGGCGAGCGGCAGACGGTCGTGCGGGGCGGGGGACGGCATATGTTCGCTCCCGAAGTTGATGGCTATTTCTGTGATCGTGCACATAGGTGCTCGCGGGTCGCACCCATCAGCAACAAGTAGGTAACCCCAGGCGACACCCATTGACAAGGGTCCGAAACAATTCTCTACTGTGCACGGTCACAGAGCCGTGGACAGGCTCGCACTCAGTCAGGGGAGATGAAGATGTCGATCCACCGCCACCAGTTCAGCAGGCGCAGCATCCTTGCCGGGGCAGCAGCTGTCGGCCTCACCGGCACCCTCGCCGCCTGCGGCGGTTCCGACGACGACTCCGGCAAGAGCAGCGGGCCCGTCAAGCTGACCTACTGGGCCTGGGCGCCGAACATGGACAAGGTCGCCGCGATCTGGAACAAGAAGAACCCGGACATCACGGTCACCGTCTCCAAGCAGGCGGCCGGCAAGGATATCGTCTCCAAGCTGATCACCGCGAAGAAGGCGGGCAACGCCCCCGACCTGATCCAGGTCGAGTACCAGTCGCTGCCGACGCTGGTCTCGAACGACGTCCTCGCCGACATCTCGAAGTACGCGAAGTCCGCCAAGTCCGAGTTCGCCGAAGGCCTTTGGGGCATGGTCACGCTCGGCACCGACGCGGTCTACGCGATACCGCAGGACTCCGGGCCGCTGATGTTCTTCTACCGCGAGGACCTGTTCAAGCAGCACAACCTGACCGTCCCCACCACCTGGGACGACTTCGCCAAGACCGCTCGCGCCGCCAAGAAGGCAGTCCCGGACGCCTACTTGACGACGTTCTCCGCCAACGACCCTGGATTGTTCGCCGGGTTGGCGCAGCAGGCCGGCGCCAAGTGGTGGACCGTGGGCGACGGCGGCAAGTGGACCGTCGGCATCGACGACGCGGCGACGAAGAAGGTCACCGACTTCTGGGGCGGGCTCGTCCAGGACGGCGCGATCGACAACCAGCCGATGTACACGCCGGCTTGGAGCAGCGCGCTGAACAAGGGCACACACCTCGGCTGGGTCTCCGCCGTGTGGGCGCCCGGCGTGCTGATCAGCTCGGCCACCGACACCAAGGGCAAGTGGCGGATGGCGCCGCTGCCGCAGTGGAGCGCGGGCGAGGACGTCACCGGCAGCTGGGGCGGTTCCTCCACCGGCGTCTCCACCGACTCCAAGCACGCCGAGGCCGCGGCCAAGTTCGCGACCTGGCTGAACACCGACGCGGAGGCGCTGGCCGCCCTGGTCAAGGAGGTCTCCATCTACCCGGCGGCCACCAAGGGCCAGTCCGGCTCGGTGCTGACGGCCCCCGCGTTCTTCCCGAACCAGACCGACTTCTACGACACGGCCGCGAAGATCGCCGCGACCACGGCCGCCTCCGCCTGGGGCCCGAACGTCCAGGTCGCCTACGACACCTTCAGCGACGCGTTCGGCAAGGCCAGCAAGGCGAAGAAGTCCGCCCAGTTCGACACCGCGCTCGCCACCATGCAGTCGGCGACCTTCACCGACATGAAGAAGCAGGGCTTCAAGGTGACCGAGGCATGACCGCCACTCCGCTCAAGGGCTCCGACCGGACGACGGCCGGGCCCTTGGCGGACGGCACCGCCACCTCCGTCCGCCCCCGCCGCCTCCGTCGCCGTGGCCGCAGCGCGCCGTACTGGTTCCTCGTACCGGCCCTGCTCCTGTTCGCCGCCTTCACCGTCGTACCGATCGGATACGCGGTGTGGCTCAGCCTCCACAAGGTCCAGGTCAAGGGCATCGGCCTCGGCAAGGGCGCCCGCGAGCAGGTGTGGAACGGCATCGGCAACTACACCGACGTCCTGCACGACTCCGAGTTCGGCCACAGCGTCCTGCGCGCCTTCGGCTACGGCCTGATCGTCATCCCCACGATGCTCGGTCTGGCGCTCGTCTTCGCGCTGATGCTGGACACCCCGCAGGCGCGCAGCGCCAAGTTCGCCCGCCTCGCGATCTTCCTGCCGTACGCCGTCCCCGGCATCATCGCCGCCCTGATGTGGGGCTTCCTGTACCTCCCGACGGTCAGCCCCTTCTACTACCTGCTGCGCGAGTTCAACCTCCCGCAGCCCGACCTGTTCGACGGCGGCAACCTGTACCTCTCCTTCGCGAACATCGCGGTGTGGGGCGGCACCGGCTTCAACATGATCGTCATCTACACCGCCCTGCGCGCGATCCCGCAGGAGATCTACGAGGCCGCGAAGATCGACGGCGCCTCCGACCTGAAGATCGCCCTGCGGATCAAGATCCCGATCGTGATGCCGTCGCTGGTGCTCACGTTCTTCTTCTCGGTCATCGCCACGCTCCAGGTCTTCACCGAGCCCATGGCCCTCAAGCCGCTGACCAACGGCCTCTCCGGTTCCTGGAGTCCGCTGATGGCCATCTACGACGCCGCCTTCTTCAGGTCGGACATCTACGGCGCCTCCGCCACCGCCGTGGTGCTGGCCCTCGCGACCTTCGCGCTCTCCTTCACGCTGCTGCGCGTCTCCGACCGCTACACCCGGGAGGACCGGGCATGACCCCTCTCACCCTCACCGCCACCGACGCCCGCCCGGGCCTCACCAAGCCGAAGCGCACCGCGTGGGTACCAACCCTCGTCCTGATCCTCGGCTCGCTCTACTGCCTGATCCCCGTGGTCTGGGTCGTCATCGCGGCGAGCAAGGGCCGTAGCGAACTGTTCTCCACGTTCACCTTCGCGCCCGGCACCGGATTCGCCGCCAACTTCAAGGAGTTGAGCTCCTACCGGGACGGCATCTACTGGCAGTGGATGGCCAACTCCCTCCTCTACGCGGGCGGCGGCGCCCTGCTCTCCGCCGCGGTCTCGGCCGGCGGCGGCTACGCACTGGGCCGATTCGCCTTCAAGGGCCGGGAGTTCATCTTCAAGCTGATGCTGGCCGGCGTCCTCGTCCCGAGCATCGTCCTGACGGTCCCGCAGTACCTGCTCCTCTCGAAGCTGGGCCTGGCCGACTCCTACTGGTCGATGCTCCTGCCGTCGATCCTCTCCCCCTACGGCGTCTACCTCGTCCGTATCTACGCGGCTGCCGCCGTTCCCGCCGAACTCCTCGAAGCCGCCCGCATGGACGGTGCGAGCGAGTGGCGGATCTTCTCGCGGATCGCCGTACCGATGATGATGCCGGGGCTCATCACGGTGTTCCTGTTCCAGTTCGTCGGCATCTGGAACAACTTCCTGTTGCCGTACGTGATGCTCGCGGACGACACCAAGTTCCCGATCACGCTGGGCCTTTACACCCTGCTGACCCAGGGCGCCTCCCAACCGGCGCTCTACACCCTGGTCATCATGGGCTGCTTCCTCGCGATCCTGCCGCTGATCGCGCTCTTCCTGGTGATCCAGCGCTTCTGGTCCCTGGACCTGCTGAGCGGATCGGTCAAGGCGTGAGCGCTCCGCTGGAAACGGCGTGATGGCCGTCGCTCGTCCTCGGCGCCGTCGTGGCTGGTCGCGCAGTTCCCCGCGCCCCTTCGGGGCGTGGCCGAACCGCCGCTGACTTCGCACGACCTGCCCAGGAACCGGGCGGCCCCCCCCACAGCCGACCGCCCCCCACCACGAACGAGGAACATGACCACCAGCTCGAACGGCCGCCGCAAGCCGCCCACCATCCACGACGTGGCCCGCGAGGCGGGCGTGTCGCGGGGCACCGTCTCCCGGTTCCTGAACGGCGGCCACTATGTCTCACCGGCCGCGCGCACCGCGGTGGAGACGGCGATCAGGAAGACGGGCTACGTCGTCAACCGGCACGCCCGCTCCCTGAGCACCGGACGGTCCGACTCGGTGGCGTTCCTTCTCACCGAGCCGCAGGAGAAGTTCTTCGAGGACCCCAACTTCAATGTCCTGCTGCGGGGTTGCACCGAACACCTGGCCCGCCACGACATCCCGCTGCTCCTGATGCTGGCCTCCTCGAAGGACGAACGCCGCCGCCTGACCCGCTACATCACCTCGGGCCACGTGGACGGCGTCCTCCTCGTCTCCAACCACAGCGGCGACCCGGTGGCGGCCGAACTCCGGGACGCGGGAATCCCGTTGGTGGCCTGCGGCAAACCGCTCGGCACCGCCTCCAAGTACAGCTACGTGGCCGCGGCCGACCGCGACGGCGCCCAGGAGATGGTCCGCCACCTCATCTCCCGGGGCAGACGCCGCATCGCCATGGTCACCGGCCCGCTCGACGCCCCCGGCGGCCCCGACCGCCTGGCCGGCTACCGGGACGTCCTCACGGAGGCAGGCCTCCCGCACGACCCCACCCTGGTGGTCGAGGGCGACTACCGCCGCACGGGCGGCGAGGAAGCAGCCCGCAGACTCCTCACCCAGGCCCCCGACATAGACGCGGTGTTCGTAGCCTCCGACCTGATGGCCTTGGGAGTCGTCAACACCCTGCAACAGTCCGGCCGTTCGGTCCCCGATGACATCGCTGTCGGAGGCTTCGACGACTCGGCGGCGGCCACGGCGCTCACCCCGGCCCTCACGACCATGCGCCAGCCCTACGACCGCATCAGCGCCGAGATGGTCCGCATGCTGCTCGCCCAGATCGCCGGCGAGGACACGGCGGGCGTGATCCTGCCCACCGAACTGGTGATCCGGGAGTCGGCATAACCGCCGTAACTGTCAAACCAACCGGAACACGGGTCAACGGATGTGAAGGCAGCAGCCGTCCGGTTCGTGTCGAGTCGGTGGGGCGTTCCATCCGTATTCTCTGATCATGGCCGCACCCCTCGCATATGCACTGATCGCCACCGACCTGGACGGGACGCTGCTGCGCGGCGACGACACGCTCTCCGACCGGTCCCGCATCGCACTCGCGAGGGTGGCGGCGGCCGGCGCCCGGCACCTGGTCGTCACCGGCCGGCCCGCCCCGAGAGTGCGACCGCTCCTGGAAGACCTCGGCAGCAGGGGGCTCGCGGTGTGCGGACAGGGCGCGCAGTTGTACGACGCCGGCGCGGACCGTCTGCTCTGGTCGGTCACCCTGGACCGGGAGTTGGCGGAGACCGCGCTCGGCAAGATCGAGGCGGAAGTGGGCCAGGTGTACGCGGCGGTCGACCAGGACGGAGTGGACGGCCTCACGCTCATCGAGCCCGGCTATCTGATGCCGCACCCCACGCTCCCCGCCGTGCGGGTGGGCCGGCGCGACGACCTCTGGTCCGAACCGATCAGCAAGGTGTTGCTCCGTCACCCCGCCCTGGAGGACGACGAGTTGGCGTCCACGGCGCGCTCGGTGGTCGGTTCACTGGCCTCGGTCACCATGTCGGGCCCCGGCACCGTCGAACTCCAGCCACTCGGCATCACCAAGGCGACCGGCCTGGCCCTCGCCGCCCGCCACTTGGGCCTGACCCCGTCCGACACCATCGCCTTCGGCGACATGCCGAACGACATCCCGATGTTCGACTGGGCAGCGCATGGGGTGGCGATGGCCAACGCTCATCCCGAACTCAAGGCGGTGGCGGACGAGGTGACGCTGTCGAACGAGGACGACGGCATCGCGGCCGTACTGGAAAGACTCTTCAGCTGAAACGAGCCCGTCTTTTAGGGGCGCGGGGAACTGCGCGACCAGCCACGACGGCGCTGCAGACGAACAAACAACCCGTCGTGGCTGATCCAACAGTTTCTAGTAAGCGCCGTACACGTTGTCGATAGACCCGTACACCGCCGCCGCGTAGTTGCAAGCAGCCGTGATGTTCGCAACCGGGTCATACGGATCAAACGAAGTCCCGGCAACGTGATACGCGTTGAACGTCGGGTCGATCACCTGAAGCAACCCCTTCGACGGCGTACCGGCCGCCGCGTTGGAGTCCCAGTTGTTGATCGCGTACTGGTTCCCGGAAGACTCACGGATCACGTTCCGGTAAATCCCGTTGTACGTACCCGGAATCCCCTTCTGCGCCATGATCGCGAGCGACTCCCGGATCCACCCGTCAAGGGTGTTGGGGTACCCGGCGACAGTGGTCGAAGCGGTCGACGTGGTGGCCGCGGACGCGGTGGTCGCACCCACGACGGGCAGGGCGAGGATCGCGACACCGGTACCGGCGACAACGACACGGCGGACAAGGCGGGCGCGGCGGGACTGAGCGGTTGCAGGCATGACGAGGTTCCTCTCCGTCGCCTGCGAGGTGAGCTGTCGGGTTCGGGCTGGGAGGTGCCCGGCCGCGCCCTTGCGGACGTGACTTAACCCCAAGCCGTCCCGGTGCGATACCGGTCCGGCGACTTACCTGGGTCCCCCGCTCCTGCCGTGCGAGAAGTTCGTGACTGGGATGCCGGGCGGCGGCAGGATTCGGCGTTCCGCTCGACAGGCCCGGAACGTATGCGAGAGCACATGTCCGGAACAAGTGGCGGAATCACACCTAACCCCTATTGACCTTGGTCTGAGGCGTATGGGGCACTTGATCCTTTGCGCAAGCCAAGGGTCAACTGTCAATCACCACAAGGGGAAACGCGAACGAACCGGGACACAGGCCATGCACAGAAATGCGTGACCCAACTCACGGGAGGATTAAGAACGGCAAATCGGGCATTCGACCTCAACTGGCAGTTCTCGGAATCCTTTTCTCCCAAGTCCGGTGAAAGATCACCTCGTCGCCCTCGGTGCAGATCACCTCGTTCGAGGTAATAAAGTCCGTTTCGTCGCAAGTAATCTCCGACCGCGTGCGCACGGTCGTGTCCCAGGCCTGCTCCGGCCGGTGCAGCCGGATCGACCAGTCGGACCGCGTACGCGCCGTCAACGGGTCCGACTCGTCGATCGTGTACGTCTCCAGCGCGTCCTCGGTGAACTCCAAACCGTCCGGATACACGCGCGTGCCGCCGTACCGGGGGTCCACCTCAAGCCGCCACTCGCCCTTCGCCACGTCCCGCACCACCAGCCGCTCGGGCCGCGGCTCGTCAAATGTGGCCGGGTAGTTGACCCCGAGCGGCTCGGCCTCCTCGGGCTCGTCGAACTGAATACTGGAGCTCAACTCCCGCTCCCGCACCGGAAGTTCCAGCGCGCTCCCCTCCGGATCCAGTGTGAAGCCCGCCGCCGACTCCGGCTGCGGCCAGATCCACGGCCAGTACGCCGACGACACCGCGAGCCGGATGCGATGCCCGGGCGGGAACGCGTGCCCGATGCCGTTCAGCTCGAAGGTCACGTCCTCGGCGGCACCGGGCGTCCACGGCACCGCCCGGTCCCGCCCGTGCCGCGCCGACAGGTTCAGCACACCCCGGGTAACGAGGGTCGACGCGCCGTCCGGGGCCACGTCGCACAGCCGCGCGATGACCTGCCCGCGCTCCACCTCGCAGGCCAGCCGCAGCCGCACCCTCGGCCGCCCCAGCACCCACGTCTCGGCCGGCACCTCGAACTCGAAGCACGCCGACCGCGCGTCCTCGTCCCGCTGGTCCGGCGGCAGATCGGCGTCGTTCCCGAACGGGAAGAAACGGCCCGCGTCCACACCGGTGTGCATGGGGGAGCGGACCAGCACGGGCGCGCCCCGCAGACCGTACGTCGTCGTCTTCACGTGCGGCGAGGGCCACGCGGGCTCACCGACCCAACGGCCGGGCAGGGTGTCGTAGACCGTGGCCGGGGGGTGCGAGTCGCTGACGTAGGCGCGTAGCAGCGGGTCGGCGGTGACGCCCGTGTCCTGGCCCTTCAACCAGTGGTCCCACCAGCGCAGGGTCTCCTGGAGGAAGCCGATCGCGGGGCCCGGCGGCAGGCCCCGGTCGGGGTACTGGTGGGACCAGGGGCCGATCAGGCCGCGTACGCGGTCGGGCGGGAGGTGTTCGACGAGCCGTAGGACCGTGTCGCGGTACGGGTCGTGCCAGCCGCCCACCGCCAGGACGGCCGCGTCGATCGCGCCGTAGTCCTCGCAGACGCTGCCGTGTTTCCAGTAGTCGTCGCGGATCTGGTGGGCCAGCCAGGTGTGGATGAACGGGTCGATCCGTTCGAGGCGCTTGAGCCACATGTCGCGCCAGACGAGGCCCGCGTACTCGGGGTCCGGCGGGCGGGCGACGAAGGCGAGCATGGTGGCGGCCCAGGCGTGCAGGTCGACCGCGAGGGCCGAACCGCCCATGTAGTGCACGTCGTTGTCGTAGCGGTCGTCGGTCGAGCAGACCGTGACGATCGCCTTCAACGGCTCCGGCGCGAGGGCCGCGATCTGGAGGGAGTTGAAGCCGCCCCAGGAGATGCCGAACATCCCCACCTTGCCGGTGCACCAGGGTTGCGCGGCAAGCCAGTTGACCACCTCGACACCGTCGGCGAGTTCCTGCGCGTCGTACTCGTCGCCGGGCGCGCCCTCGCTGTTGCCGTGGCCGCGCACGTCGACCCGGACGGAGGCGTAGCCGTGGCCCGCGTACCAGGGGTGGCGCTGGGCGTCCCGGGGCGCCGTCCAGTCGGTCAGGCGGTACGGGAGGTATTCGAGGAGCGCCGGCACGGGTTCGTCCGTCAGCGGGCGCCACACGCGCGCGTAGAGGCGTGTTCCGTCGGGCATCGGTATGCGGACGTCCTCGTGGGCCGTCTCGTGGGGGAAGGACGTACGGATGCGCATGAGGGGACCCCTGGGTTCAGTGGACCGGGTGCATGGTGCGGCGCAGCCAGGGCGCGGCGGCCATCACCGCGAGGCCCGCGGCCACCGCGATGGCGCCGTTGACGCCGAAGTAGGCCGGCTTGGAGACGTCGTCGTAGAGCTTCACCGTCTGGGCCTGGATGCCGTTCGCGAGGGCGAGGGACAGGAACCAGAGGGACATGGTCTGGCTGGAGAAGGCGGCCGGGGCGAGCTTGGTGGTCGCGGACATGCCGGAGGTCTCCAGGAGGATGTCGCCGAGGCCGAGCAGGAAGTACGAGCCGACGATCCACCAGGCCGACATCCGGTAGGCGTCGCCGCTGTGCCCGCTGGTCGGCAGGACCATCAGGAGGAAGGAGAGACCGCCGAGTACGACGCCGATCGCGATCTTGTTGGAGGCGTGCGGCTGGCCGCGGCCCATGCGGACCCAGAGCGCGGCGACCACGGGCGCGAGCCCGACCTCGAAGGCGCCGAGCGCGGAGGCGTACCAGCTGGCGGGGAAGTCGAAGCCCAGGATGGTCGTCTCGGCGTTCGACGCGGCGAGCAGCATCATCGTCGAATAGGCCTGGAAGAGGATGAAGTTGAAGACGGTCGAGGCCAGGAACAGCACGATGTACGGGCGCAGCCGGCCGCGTTCGTCGGCGGTCACCCGGGGGCTCATGAACATCACCGCGAAGTACACGACCGGCGCGATCACGGAGATCACCGTGAGGAGGTCGACGAAGCGGCCCATCGTCAGCCAGCCGACCCCGGCCAGCAGCACGGCGAGGGCGGCGGCGACCAGGATTCCTACGACGATCAGCCGCACCGCGCGGCGCAGCGCGTCCGGTGCGAGTGCGAACTCGGCCGTGTTCTTGCGTCCGGCCAGGTGACGGCGGCCGGCGACGTACTGGATCAGCCCGAACGTCATGCCGACCGCGGCGGCCGAGAAGCCCCAGTGCCAGCCCTCGTGGTCGCCGAGCCAGCCGGTGATCAGCGGGCCCGCGAAGGCGCCGATGTTGATCGCCATGTAGTAGAGCGCGAAACCGGCGTCCCGGCGGTCGTCGTCGGTGCGGTAGAGCTTGCCGACCATGGTGGCCACGTTGGGCTTGAGCAGGCCGGTGCCGGCGCTGATGAGGCCGAGGCCCACCCAGGTCATCGTGGGCGTCGGGACCGCCATCGCGTAGTGCCCGCAGGCGATCAGGATGCCGCCCCACAGCACCGCGCGGAACGAGCCGAGGATGCGGTCGGCGAGCCAGCCGCCCGCGACGGAGACGAGATAGACCAGCGTTCCGTAGGCTGCGGATACGGATGCGGCCGTTCCGGACGACATGCCCATGCCGCCGTGCGCGACGGTATCCGCGAAGTAGAGGACGAGGATGGCCTGCATGCCCAGGAACGAGAAGCGCTCCCAGACCTCAAGACCGGAGAGCGTGAGCAGGCCCTTGGGCTGGCCGAAGAAGGCGTGGTCGTCCTCGGGAGGCGGCCGGCCGTCGGGCTCGGCTTCAAGTGCGGTTCGGGACACGATCCACTGCTTCCACCTAAATCGATAAATATCCGTTCGTATCAGGTGATCAAAAACATACCGGTCGTGATCCGATACCGCCCGGCCTGGACGGGGGTGGGTGGCACCTGTGATCGAAAGCCGACCGGATACGCTGACTTGAGTGAAGGCAGCGACCTATCGACAATCCGTGTGACCGCCCAGGGACACCAGCAGACAGGAGACCCCTCGTGACCGTCGTCGGGCCGTTCGGGCTGAGCGTGCGGGACCAGGCTCTGGAAGCCGATGTCCAGGCCGGAATGGCGGCAGTCGAGGAGGGTCTGCTCGAAGCCACCAAGAGCGAGGTGCCCTTCATCACGGAGGCCGCCCAGCATCTCGTGCGCGCGGGCGGGAAGCGGTTCAGGCCGCTCCTCGTGATGCTCGCCGCACAGTTCGGCGATCCCTACGCGCCGGGGGTCGTCCCCTCGGCGGTCGTCGTCGAACTGACCCATCTCGCCACGCTCTACCACGACGACGTGATGGACGAGGCCGCCGTGCGCCGGGGCGTGGACAGCGCCAACACCCGCTGGGGCAACTCGGTCGCGGTGCTCACCGGCGACTTCCTCTTCGCGCGCGCGTCGCACACCCTGGCCGACCTCGGCCCCGAGGCGGTACGCGTGCAGGCCGAGGCGTTCGAACGCCTGGTCACCGGCCAGATCCTGGAGACCGCGGGACCCTCCGATGGGCGCGACCCGGTCGAGCACTACCTCGACGTGCTCGGCGGCAAGACCGGCTCCCTGGTCGCGGTCGCCTGCCGGTTCGGCGCGATGATGGCCGGCTGCGACGACACGGTCGTGGACGTCCTCACCCAGTACGGCGAGCGGCTCGGCGTCGCCTTCCAACTCGCCGACGACGTCCTGGACATCGCCTCCGACGGCCACGAGTCCGGCAAGACCCCCGGCACGGACCTGCGCGAGGGCATCCCCACCCTGCCGGTGCTACGGCTGCGGGAGCGGGCGGACCGCCTGGGCCTGGCCGAGGACATCGCCCTGTGCGAACTCCTCGACTCCGACCTCACGGACGACGACCGCCTCGCCGAGGCCATCTCCCGGCTCCGCGACCACCCGGCCCTGGAGCAGGCCCGCCGCGACACCGTCCGCTACGCGGAGGACGCCCGCGCGGCCCTCGCCCCGCTCCCCGAGTGCGACGCCAAGGTCGCCCTCCTGGAGATGTGCGACGCGGTGGTGCACCGCGCGGGCTGAGGCCGTTCAGTAGCCACTTCCTCCCGTGCTGCCGGAGGAGGTGGCGGCCGTGGCCTTCGCTCCCGTGGGCGTCACCGCCCACCAGGTGCCGTCCACGCCCTGGCCGTAGGCCTCCTTGGGCTGGTCGTCCTTGGCGTACCGGTAGAGGGGCCAGCCGGCCAGGGTGAGCTGCGAGGCCCCGCCGGAGCGCTTCACCGTCGAGACGAGGCTCTTGTCGATGCCCTTGACGGTCACGGAGCCCTTGGCGGTCGCGGCGGGCCAGACCACGGCGCAGGTGCCGTAGCAGCTGACCTTCGTCGGGTGGATCGAGTCGGCGTCGAAGCGGTAGAGGACGTAACCCCTGCTGTCGGTCACGACGGTGCCCACCTTGTCGACCTTGGCGGTCATGAGGGTCGTCGCCGTGGTGACCGCGGCCGGAGTGCCGGCCGGGCCGCCGCTTCCACTGCTGCCGCCGCTTCCGCATCCGGCGAGCGTGAGGGTCAGGATCGCGGCGCCCGTGGCCGCGTATCCGGTGAGGTGCTGGGTGGCGTGCATGGCGACCCCTTTGGTCGATGCTGTGTGCTGCCACCCATATGTACGGATTCGGGATGTTTTTTACTCGATGCCGGCCCGATACCGGTCAACTGCCTTGTGCGGGGGGCGCCTTCCCCTAGGGGTTTCGAGGAGGCGCCGCCTCCGTGTGTCATACCCCAGGCGTACGCGGAGTTGGCTCCCGGGTCTGACGCTTATCCCTCGCCGATTTGGTCAGATGGAGAACACGGAAATCACCACTCCTCACCGATTCGGGTGAGAATGGCGGCACAGGGTGGGACGCGTAGAAGACGGACTGGCCGCCGCCGACGACGGAGGTAAGGCAGACATGGCACCGTACGAAACCGACGACAGCACGGACACCGGAGAGGCCGACGAGCTCCGGGCCGGGCGGCGCAGGGCGGCGCGGTACATCGTCCCGGTCACCGTGGTGGGGGTGGCGGCGGCGACCATCGGACTGGTCCCGGCGCTCGCCGACTCCGGCGACCCGAATCTCCCGAAGATCACCGCACAGCAGCTCATCGACAAGGTCGCCAAGTCGGACGTCCAGCAGCTGTCCGGCACGGTGAAGATCAGCACGGACCTCGGCCTGCCCGACCTCGGCGGCCTGGAGAGCAGCATGCTGTCCGGCGCCACGAAGTCCGGCGACGGCTCCTCCGCCGACCCCACCGCCAAGCTCACCGAGCTGGCCACCGGCACCCACACCCTGCGCGTCGCGGCCGACGGCCCCGACAAGCAGAAGGTCTCCCTCCTGGAGAACGCGGCGGAGTACAGCCTCATCCACAACGGCAAAGACGTCTGGGGCTACGACAGCCAGTCGAACGAGGTCTTCCACGCCACGACCTCCGCCGACACCTCCAAGAGCGACGAGACCAGGGCCACGCCCAAGGGCCTCACCGACGAGGCGCTGAAGTCGGTCGACGACACCACCTCGGTCACGGTCGACGGCACCGAGCACGTCGCGGGCCGCGACGCCTACAAACTGCTGATCAAGCCCAAGCAGTCCGGTACGACGGTCGGCGCGATCAGCATCGCCGTGGACGCGAAGACCGGCATGCCGCTCAAGTTCACGCTCACCCCGGCGAGCGGCGGCGCGGCCGTCGTCGACGTCGGCTTCACCCAGCTCAGTCTCGCCAAGCCGGCCGCCTCGACCTTCGACTTCAAGACGCCCAAGGGCGCGAAGGTCACCACGGAGGACAGCCCGGCGAAGGCGACCCCGGACCACTCCGCCCCGTTCGGCAAGAACGACAAGACCGACAAGGCCGACAAGGGTCTCGGCAAGGGCGCCGACGATCCCACGGTCATCGGCAAGGGGTGGAACTCCATCGCCGTCTTCGAGACCGGCGGCCAGGGCATCCCGTCCGGCTCCTCGTCCGGCGGCGGCGACCTCGGCGGCTTCCTCAGCTCGCTCGGCGACCAGGTGAAGGGCTCGTTCGGTTCGGGCACGGTCTACTCGACCCGGCTGATCAACGCCCTGGTCACCGACGACGGCAAGGTCTACGTCGGCGCGGTCACCAAGAGCGCACTGGTGAAGGCGGCCGACGCGGCGAAGTAGGGCCGACGGTCGATCAACTGCCGTAGGGGGACGAGGAATTGAGGGAGCCGATGGGTGAACTGTCCGCTGAGGAGCCGGAACAGGCGGGCGCGGGTGACGGCATCATCGCCACCCGCGGTCTCACCAAGCGTTTCCGCGGCGGACAGCTCGCCGTGGACGGTCTCGACCTGACCGTCCCGGCGGGCAGCGTCTTCGGCTTCCTCGGCCCGAACGGCTCCGGCAAGACCACCACGATCCGCATGCTGATGGGCCTGATCGAACCCACCTCCGGCACGGCCCGCGTCCTGGGCCGCCCCATGCCGAGATCCGTCCGCACGGTCCTGCCGCACGTCGGCGCCCTGATCGAGGGCCCCGCCCTGTACGGCTTCCTCTCCGGCCGTGACAACCTCCTGCGCTACGACGCCGCCGACCCGACCGCCGACCCGCGCACCCGGCGCACCCGCGTCGCCACCGCCCTCGACCGGGTCGGCCTGACGGCGGCCTCCGGCAAGAAGGCCAAGGCCTACTCCCTGGGCATGAAGCAGCGGCTGGGCCTCGCCTCCGCACTGCTCCAGCCCCGCCGGCTGCTCGTCCTGGACGAGCCGACCAACGGCCTCGACCCGCAGGGCATGCGCGAAATCCGTTCCCTGATCCGGGAGTTGGCCTCGGACGGCACGACGGTCTTCCTTTCCTCCCACCTCCTGGACGAGATCGAGCAGGTCTGCACCCACGCGGCCGTGATGGCCCAGAGCAAGCTGATCACCCAGGGCTCGGTGGCCGACCTGGCGGCGGGCACCCGGGGCAGGCTGTTCGTGACGACCCCCGACCCCGGCGACGCGGCACGGGTGCTGAAGGAACAGGGGCTGGCCGACGTGGTCGTAGCGGAGGAGCGGGTGACGGCCGAGCCGCCGGACCGTGAACTGGCCGAGGTGAACGCGGCGTTGGTGACCGCAGGCGTCCGCGTCCGCGGCTTCGGCGTCGAACGGGCCTCCCTGGAGGACGCGTTCGTGGCGCTCACGGGGGAGGGCTTCGATGTCGCAGGCTGAAGTGCTGCGCAAAGTCAGCCCGTTGTGGACCTTCGGACTGTTGCGCAGCGAGCTGGTGACCACGTTCCGCCGCTGGCGCACCCTCGCACTCCTCGGCGTCCTGGCCGCCGTGCCGATCCTGGTCGGCATCGCGGTCAAACTGGAGACACAGGACGGGTCCGGGCCCGGGCGCGGGGACGGCGGCGGGGGACCGGCGTTCATCGCGCAGATCACCAACAACGGCCTGTTCCTGGTGTTCACCGCCCTGGCCGCGACCCTCCCGTTCTTCCTCCCCATGGCCATCGGGGTCGTCGCGGGCGACGCGATCGCCGGCGAGGCCAGCGGCGGCACCCTGCGCTACCTCCTGGTGGCCCCGGCGGGCCGCACCCGCCTGCTGCTCACCAAGTACGCGACGGTGATGACGTTCTGCGTGGTGGCAACCCTGGTCGTGGCGCTCTCGGCGCTGACCGTGGGGGCGTTGCTCTTCCCCCTGGGTGACCTGACGACGATCTCCGGCACCCAGATCAGCTTCGCGGAAGGCCTGGGCCGGGCGCTGCTGATCGCGCTCGTGGTGGCCGCGTCCCTCATCGGCATAGCGGCCCTGGGCCTGTTCATCTCCACGATGACGAGCAGCGGCATCGCGGCGATGGCGACGACCGTGGGCCTGCTGATCACCGTCCAGATCCTCGACCAGATCCCCCAACTGCACGCGCTGCAGCCGTACTTCTTCTCCCACTACTGGCTGTCCTTCGCCGACCTCATGCGCGAACCGGTCTACTGGGACGACCTGGTGAAGAACCTCGGCCTGCAGGCCCTGTACGCGGCGGTGTTCGGGTCGGCGGCGTGGGCGAGGTTCACGGCGAAGGACATCACGGCGTAGCGGCCACTCAGTCCCCGGTCCGCTCGTGCGGGAAGCGCGCGAGGGCCGCGTCCCGCGCGAAGAACGTCTTCGCCCGGGCCAGCGCCCGCGTGTCCTTCAGTACGTCACCGGGTGCGCTGCCGTTGCCGAGGAGGACCCCGCCGAAGCGCATCTTCATGTACGCGGCCGAGTTGTTGAGCGTGCCGACCAGCGGATCGGCGACCACCTCTTCCTCCTCGGCGAGGACGGAGACGCCCCAGAGGGTGCGGCCGGCCATCGTCGCCCTGAAGTCGGCGCCGGGGACCCGCAGCCAGCCGGACCAGTGGTCCAGGTAGCGCTTGGTGAGGCCGGACACGGAGTACCAGTAGACCGGCGAGGCGATCACGACGTCCGTCGCGGCGAGGGTGGCGTCGAGAAGCCGCTGGACGTTGTCATCGGTGGGCGCCTGGACGGGACCGTCGTGCCGGACGTCCACGAAGTCGGGGAGCGGGTGCTCGGCGAGGCGTATCCACTGCTGCTCGACGTCCGGGGGCAGCTGTTCGGCGGCCCGGCGGGCGAGCAGTTCGGTGTTGCCGTCGGTGCGGGCGCTGCCCAGGACGAAGAGGAAACGGCGGGTCATGGGTCCCCCAGAGATAGTCGGCGCGCGATTTTTATAGCTGCATGCATTATATGCGCACGCAATTAATTGTCCACGGGGGTCGTTGGGGGTGGGGGCATGGGGTGTCAGCGAGGGTGCCGGGCGGTCCCCGTGAGCCGGATCAGCGCCTCGGTCTCGCGGGGCGGCTCACCGCTCAGATCGCCGAGCCGCCAGGCCGCTACCCAGGGCACCCGGTACACGTCGATCACCGACTCGATCGCCTTGACGTACGCGGCGAGCTGGCGCGGCAGCCGCCCCGGCGCGTCCGCGACCAGGACCACCGCGTCGAGGTCCAGCCCGGCCG
>NZ_JAWOAI010000056.1:0-29139 GCF_033194735.1 Streptomyces sp. W16 | reverse complement strand
GTGACCGGCCCGAGCGGTTGGCGGGCGGCTGTCGCGCGTACGGCGTCCAGGGCGCGGGCGTAGTGCTGCCGTGTCGCCGGCGAACCGGCCAGGCCCAGCTCCGTGCTCGCCTTGTCCGCCGTCGCGAAGATCGGCGTGTCCATGGCGCCGGGTTCGACGAGGGTGACCTTGACGCCCTGGTGGCGGAGTTCCGCGCGCAGGGAGTGGGTGAGTGCGGCGAGCGCGGCCTTGGAGGCGGCGATGGGGCCGAAGAAGGGCGGCGGGACACGGGCCGAGACGGCGCCGACGTTGACGATCCGGCCGCCGGACGCACGTAGCGCGGGCAGGAAGGCGCGGATCACCGTCGTCTGGCCGATCACGTTGATCTCGAACTGGCGGCGCCACGCCTCGGCGGGCGTCAGCTCGACGGGGCCCTGGCCCATGATCGCGGCGCTGTTCACGAGTCCGTCGAGTCGCGGCCCGACCTGCTCGGCCGCGGCGAACACGGAGTCCTCGTCGGTCAGTTCGAGCCGGACGGGGGTGAAGCCGGCGTCCCGCAGCGCTTCCGCGTCCTCGGGGCGGCGGTGCGCGGCGAACACGGTCCAGCCGTCGGCGTGCAGGCGGCGTGCAGGCGGCGGAGCCCACGCCGCCGGTGGCGCCGGTGATGAGGACGGTGCGGGGAGAGGACGGGGACAGCTCAGCCACAAGGGCCGCCTTTCACAAGGGAGTTCGGATCACCATGGAGTCCGGTGTCCCTCCCACCCTCCGTCGGCCTGCGGCGCGGTTGAAGAGTGCAGAATTAACTGGTGCCAGCGACACCACCACCAGAATCCGGGGATCACGGCCGCAGGGCCCTCGCCACCTTCCTGCGGTCCCGCCGCGAACGCGCCGACCCGGACGGGACGGGGCTGCCGGCGGGTGGCCGGCGCCGCACCCCGGGTCTGCGCCGCGAGGAGGTCTCGCTGCTCTCCGGCGTCAGCCTGACCTGGTACACCTGGCTGGAACAGGGCCGCGACATCAATGTCTCCCCGCAGGTCCTGCTCGCCCTGGCCCGTGCGTTGCAGTTGGACGAGGTGGAACGCGCGCACCTGTTCCGGCTGGCGGGCAGAGCCGCGCCCGAACCGGCCGAGCGGTCCCTCCAAGTACCGGACGCGGTACGGGCGTTCCTCGACACGCTGATGCCGAACCCCGCGTTCGTCATCGACCGCTGCTTCGACGTCCTCGCCTGGAACCGGGCGCAGGAAGCCGTCCTCGGCGCCGCCCTCCTGGACCGGCCGCGCCGTGAACTCAACAGTGCCTGGCTGCTGTTCAGGGAACCCGGCGTCCGCGCCCTGATGCCCGAGTGGGAGGCGGAGACGGAGTGGATGGCGGGCCTGCTGCGGCAGCAGGCGGCGTACGAACTGGACAACCCGCGCTTCACCGAGCTGATCGACGAACTCACCACCGCCAGCCCGCACTTCGCGCGGCTGTGGGAGGCGCACGAGGTGGTGGAGTTCCGTTCCTCGGTGCGCCACTACCGGCACCCCGATGCGGGTGACATCGAGATGTCGTTCGTACGGCTCGCGGTGCAGGAGGCGCCCCGGCTGAGCCTGATCTGTCACTTCCCGGAGCCGGGCAGCGAGTCGGAGAGACGACTGCGTGAGCTGGTTACCCTTCCTCAATGACCACCACGCCAGACTTCGCCACGTACCTCGCCGGCCTCCCCCGCATCCTCGCCGGGGCCGCCGCGCTCTTCCGCGACACCGAGGGCAAGGTCCTGCTCGTCGAGCCCAACTACCGTGAGGGCTGGGCCCTTCCGGGCGGCACCATCGAGTCGGACGACGGCGAGACACCACGCCAGGGGGCGCGCCGCGAGACGCTGGAGGAGATCGGCCTCGACGTCGAACTCGGCCGGCTGCTCGCCGTCGACTGGATCTACCACGGGCCGGACTACCCGCCGCTGGTGGCGTACCTGTACGACGGCGGAGTCCTCACCGCGAACGACCTCAAGTCGATCCGACTCCAGGAGGAGGAACTCCTCTCCTGGCGCCTCGTCCCGCGCGGGGAACTCACCGAGTACCTGCCGGGTTCCCTGGGGCTCCGGGTCCTGGTCGGGCTCGATGTACTGGCGGAGGGGGCGGGGACGGCGGAGCTGGAGAACGGGCGGCGGGTGGGCTGAACCCTTTCCGACGGCTCTGGACTCGGCCCTCGGCAGCACCCGCCGGCGCAAGCCGAACATCCGGACGAGGCAAGGAGCCCACCGCACCGATGACCAGCCCTTCCCCCGTGGACGACGACCGCGGTTGCCTGCGTCTGGTCCTCGCCGTACCGCTCGTCCTGCTCACCCTCGCCGCCGCGTTGTGCTGCTGGACGGCGCTGACCATCCGCCCGTCCGGGCCCTGGGACGACGACGCGAACGCCGGGATCGTTCTCTCGTGCGTCCTCGCGATCGGTGCCGCCGGTGCGGTGGTGGGGGTGTGCCTGCTGCCGTCCGTGCGGCGGATCATGGGCTGGTGGTGGACGGGCCCGGCCGTACTGACCGGCGTGATCGCGGCGATCCGCTGGGCGACGGGCGGTTGATATCCGTTCGCCTCCCGGCGCCCGGGCGACCTACCCTCGGCCCATGAACAAGCCTCTCGTCGCCCTCCTGAGTGGCGCGGGCATCTCCACCGACTCCGGGATCCCCGACTACCGCGGTCCCAACGGACTGTGGCGGCGGGATCCCGAGGCCGAGAAGCTCGTGACGTACGAGTACTACATGGGCGACCCCGAGATCCGGCGCCGCTCGTGGCGGATGCGGCGTGAGAACCACGCGCTCCGGGCCGAGCCGAACGCCGCGCACCGGGCGGTGGCCGAGCTGGATCGGTCCGGCGTGCCGGTCAGGGTCATCACGCAGAACGTCGACGGACTCCACCAGCTCGGTGGTGTGCCCGCCCGCAAGGTGCTCGAACTCCACGGCAGCGCACGGAGTTTCGTGTGCACGAAGTGTCATGCGCGGGGGCCGATGGAGGACGCCCTGGCCCGGGTCGCGGCCGGCGAGGCGGATCCGCCGTGTCTGGAGTGCGGCGGGATCCTGAAGTCGGCGACCGTGATGTTCGGCGAACGCCTCGACCCGGTGGTGCTCGGCGAAGCCGTCGCCATCAGCAAGGCCTGCCAGGTGTTCGTCGCCGTCGGCAGCAGCCTCCAGGTGCAGCCGGCCGCCGGACTGGCCGGCGTCGCCGCCGACCACGGGGCACGGCTGATCATCGTCAACGCCGAGCCGACGCCGTACGACGAACTCGCCGACGAGGTCGTACGGGAGCCGATCAGCACCGCCCTGCCGAAGCTTCTGCACACCCTGGCGAGTGAGTAGAAACCCCTAGAAGAGCGCCGCCCCGCTCTCGAAGTCCAGCAGCCGCTGCTTGCGGTCGAGGCCGCCGCCGTAGCCCGTGAGGCTGCCGTTCGCTCCGACGACGCGGTGGCAGGGGACGATGATCCCGATGGGGTTCTTGCCGTTGGCGAGGCCGACCGCGCGGGAGGCGCCCGGGTTGCCGAGGGCGTCGGCGAGGTCGCCGTAGGAGCGGGTCTCGCCGTAGGGGATGCGGCGGAGTTCGTCCCAGACCGCGCGTTGGAACCGGGTTCCGTGCAGGCGCAGTTCGAGGGTGAACTCCTTCAACTCGCCTGCGAAATACGCCTGTAGTTGGGCGGTCGCCTCGGTGAAGGGGGTGTCGTCCGGGGTGCCGAATTTCTCCTCCGGGGGACGGTGGCGTTGGTCGGTCATGTAGAGGCCGCACAGGGCGCCGTCTTCGTCGGCGACGAGGGTCAGCGGGCCGTAGGGGCTGTCGATCACCGTGTGGTGCTTCATGTCGTCTGCACTCCCCTTGTCTGCAATCCCCTTATACGGGAAGGAAGTTGATCGGGTGGTTGTCCGTCGCCCACAGGTACTGGACCGCGTACGCCCGCCACGGCCGCCAGGCCGCCGCGCGGGCGGTGAGGGCGGCCGGGGTCGACGGGAGGCCCAACTCCTGTGCGGCGCGCCGGATTCCGAGGTCGGTGGGGAGGAAGGCGTCGGGGTCGCCGAGGGCGCGCATGGCGATGACGTCGGCCGTCCAGGGGCCGAAGCCTGGGAGGGAGAGGAGCCGGGTGCGGGTTTCCGCCCAGTCGCTCTCCACGCCCAAGTGGAGGGTGCCGTCGGCGAGTTGGGAGATCAGCGTGGTGAAGGTCGTGCGGCGGGTGTGCGGCATCGCCAGTGACTCCGGGTTCACCGCGGCCAGCGCCTCGGGGGACGGGAAGAGGTGGGTCAGGCCGCCCTCGGGGTCGTCGACCGGGTCGCCGTGGGCGGTGACCAGACGGGCCGCGTGGGTGCGGGCCGCCGCCGTGGAGACCTGCTGACCGAGTACGGCCCGTACCGCGAACTCCGCCTCGTCGACCGTGCGCGGGACGCGTCGGCCCGGCGCCTTGTCCACCAGCGGTGCCAGTACCGGATCGGTCCGCAACTGGTCGTCCACCGCGACCGGATCGGCGTCCAGGTCGAGCATGCGGCGGCAGCGGCTGATGGCCACGGGCAGGTCGCGCAGGTCGCTGAGGGTGAGGCGGCAGGCGATGTGGTCGGACTGGGGGGTGAGGGACACGATGCCGTGGCCGTAGGGGAGGCGGAGGGTGCGGCGGTAGGCGCCGGCCCGCCACTCCTCCACGCCCGGTACGGCGGTCGCCGCCAGGTGGCCGAAGAGGTTGTCGGGGTTGAGGGGGGCGCGGAACGGCAGGCGGAGAGTGAGTGCGCCGGGGGTGAGGACAGTCGTCCTCGGGCGCCTGTTGCGCAACTCGCTCGGAGTCAGGGCGAAGACCTCGCGCACGGTGTCGTTGAAGGTGCGGATCGAGGAGAAGCCGGCGGCGAAGGCGATCTCCGCCATCGGGAGCGCGGTCGTCTCGATCAACAGCCTTGCCGTCTGGGCGCGTTGGGCGCGGGCCAGGGCGAGGGGGCCGGCGCCGAGTTCGGCGAGGAGCTGGCGTTCGATCTGCCGGGTGCTGTAGCCGAGGCGGGCGGCGAGGCCGGGGACGCCCTCGCGGTCCACGGTTCCGTCGGCGATCAGGCGCATCGCGCGGGCCACCAGGTCGGCCCGCTGGTTCCACTCCGGGGACCCGGGGCTGGTGTCCGGGCGGCAGCGCTTGCAGGCCCGGAACCCCGCCTGCTGGCAGGCCGCCGCGCTCGGGTAGAACGTCATGTTCTCCGGCTTGGGCGGTACGACCGGGCAGCTGGGCCGGCAGTAGATGCGGGTGGTCAGGACGGCCGTGAAGAACCAGCCGTCGAAGCGCGCGTCCTTGGACTGGACGGCGCGCACACAGCGTTCCGTGTCGGTGTGCATCCCGTTCTGCATACGTCCAGCATCCGATACGGGGTGGGCCGGGGCTGGCGGGAATCCGACATCGAGGTCCCGTGGCCTGGTCCCCGCCCGGGCCCCCGTCGATGAAGGCCACGCTTATCGGTTTGTGGTGTGACGCCCGGCTTTGTAGCGTCGACCTCCGTGACCCCTCCCTCACCCTCGCACAGCGCCGATTCCCTCCCGGCCCGCCTCGACGCGGCCCGGAGCGACTACGAAGCCCTCCTCACCAAGAAGCTGTCGCTCGACCTGACCCGCGGCAAGCCCTCCGCTCGGCAGCTCGACCTGTCCGCCGGACTGCTCTCGCTGCCCGGCGACCGCTACACCGCCGCCGACGGCACGGACTGCCGCAACTACGGTGGTGCGGAAGGGCTGTTGGAGCTCCGGGAGATCTTCGCCGGGTTCCTCCAGGTGCCGGCCGGGCAGCTGCTCGCCGTGGGCAACTCCAGCCTGGAGCTGATGCACGACTGTCTGGTGCACGCGCTGCTCGGCACCCTTCCCGGGGCGGCGCGCCGCTGGGCGGACGAGGAGCGGGTCGCGTTCCTGTGCCCGGTCCCCGGCTACGACCGGCACTTCGCGCTGTGCGAGCGCTTCGGCATCGAGATGATCCCGGTGCCGATGACCGCCGAGGGTCCCGACATGGACGTGGTGGAGCGCCTGGTCGCCGGAGACCCGGCGGTCAAGGGCATCTGGTGCGTGCCCAAGTACAGCAATCCGGACGGGACCTGCTACAGCGACGAGGTCGTACGGCGACTCGCCGCCATGCCGGCCGCGGCGCCCGACTTCCGGATCTTCTGGGACAACGCCTACGCCGTGCACCACCTCACCGACGAGGAGGTGGAGATCGCCGACCTGCTCGCGGCCTGCGCGGAGAACGGCAGCCCCGACCGGGTCTTCGTCTTCGGGTCCACCTCGAAGATCACGCTGGGCGGTGCGGGCGTGGCGTTCTTCGGCTCGTCCCCGGCCAACGTGGCCTGGCTGCGCGGCTACAGCGCCAAGCGCTCCATCGGGCCCGACAAGGTCAACCAGCTGCGGCACGCGATGTTCCTGCGCGATCCGGACGGGGTACGCGCCCATATGCGCAAGCACCGTGAGCTGCTGCGGCCGAAGTTCGACACCGTGCTGCGCATCCTCGCCGACCGGCTGGGAGACACCGGGCTCGCCACCTGGTCCACGCCCAGGGGCGGTTACTTCATCGTCCTCGACGTCCTCGACGGCTGCGCCCGCGAGGTGGTGCGCCGCGCGGCGGACGCAGGTCTCGCCCTGACGCCGGCGGGCGCCACCCATCCGTACGGCGACGACCCGAGGGACCGTACGATCCGGATCGCTCCCTCCTTCCCGGACCTCTCCGAGATCGAGGAGATCATCGAGGGGGTGGCCACCTGCGTACGGCTGCTGGGCTACGAAAAGCTTGTGTCCGACGGGAGTTGACCCGTTACGCGCACCGCACACCGGACGCTATGAAGGTGTGCGGTACCTCACGCGCCGGTTACAAATCGCTCAACCTCTGGTTGCGAAGCGGTGAGCAGTACACGATGGGCACATGACCCTGGCCGAGCGAGCCATGCAGCGACTGGAAGGCTGGCGCGACCTCAGCGCGGTCCCGGCCAGTTGCGGTACGGGGCGGGCGCTGCGGTCCGCCCACAGTGAGATCGTGCATTTCCACTCCGACCACGATGTGGACCTGCATCTCACGGTCGGGGCAATCCTCAGGTTCCACCACGATCTCAGCGAGTCGACCGCGATCCGGATCATCCCGGGCTCCCGCTGGGTGACCGTCCACCTGGACTGCGAGACGGACGTCGACCTGCTGCTGAGCCTGGTCAGCGTGGCCCTCAAGGCACACGCGGGCGGGCCCCCGTCCGGGAGCCCGCCCATGACCGGCTGCAACTTCCACCGGGTGACACTGGTGCCGCGCGACGGCGACTAGACGCTGCGCCGGCTGTGCGGCGATATGCCGTCGTTCGGCTGCCGCGCCGTCGTGGCTGGTCGCGCAGTTCCCCGCGCCCCTTTGGGGCGCTGTCCTCACCCGGGACTAGAACACCGCCGCCGTGTCGTCCTCCCCCGCCTCCAGCAAGGTCGCCGCCGCGCCGACGATGCGTGGATCGGGGCTGCCGACGACCTCCTCGTCCTTGTCGGCGTAGTCGAAGCGGGCGAGCACGCTGCGCATGGCCTCGACTCGGGCCCGCTTCTTGTCGTTGCTCTTCACCACGGTCCAGGGCGCCTGCTCGGTGTCGGTCTCCCGGAACATGGCGACCTTGGCGGCCGTGTAGTCGTCCCAGCGGTCCAGCGAGGCCAGGTCCATCGGGCTGAGCTTCCACTGCCGTACGGGATCCACCTGGCGGATCGTGAAACGGGTGCGCTGTTCACCCTGTGAGACGGAGAACCAGAGCTTGATCAGATCGACGCCGTCGTCCGTCAGCATCCGCTCGAACAGCGGGGCCTGACGCATGAAGCGGCGGTACTCGTCGTCCGAGCAGAACCCCATCACGCGCTCCACGCCGGCCCGGTTGTACCAGGACCGGTCGAACAGCACGATCTCGCCCGCGGTCGGCAGATGCTGGACGTAGCGCTGGAAGTACCACTGACCGCTCTCGCGCTCGCTCGGCTTCTCCAGGGCCACCACTCGGGCGCCACGCGGGTTCAGGTGCTCGGTGAACCGTTTGATCGTGCCGCCCTTGCCGGCCGCGTCGCGCCCCTCGCAGACGATGACGAGCCGGCGGCCGGTCTCCTTGATCCAGCGTTGCAGCTTCAGCAGTTCGATCTGCTGGAGCCGCTTGTGCCAGTCGTACTCCTTGCGCTCCATGCGCTGTTCGTACGGGTAGTTCTCCCGCCAGGTGTCCACCGGGCTGCCGTCGGGCCGGATCAGCACCGGGTCGTCCTGGTCCGTGTAGTCGACGCGCAGCCCCGACAACAGTTCGGTCATCCCGGCCTCCTTCTCGATGGTGTTCGGTTGGTCAGTGGCGTTCAGTGGAACTGCGGCACGATGAGATATATGCCGTATGCCACGACAGCCGCACAGGCGAGAAAGCACAACCCCGCCTGCGCGAACCCGAGGGCATGTGTGCCGCCGTCCTGTTCGCGGGCGGCCTCGACCTGGGCGAGGCCCAGGATGCCCAGCGCGAAGATGACGACCACACCGACGGTCACTCCGACACTCACCGCCGCGACCTCGCCGAGGGCGTTCCAGTCCAGACTCATCGCTCAACTCCCTTGACTCAGGCGGCCGTACGGACGTCCGAGGACGCCTCGCTGCGGATGGTGACCTCGTGGGTCTCGTTGACGTTGTCCGCGTGCACGGGGTTGCGACGCGAGGCGATCACGATGAATCCGGCCACGGCGGCGGCGATCAGGGCGATCAGGGCCGTCCCGAGGTTCCCGCCGTGCTTGACGACGGTCGCGGACAGACCGCCGACCAGGGCGGCGGCCGGGAGAGTGACCAGCCAGGCGATGACCATGCGGCCCGCGGTGCCCCAGCGCACCTCTGCCAGACGCCTGCCCAGTCCCGCGCCCAGGATGCCGCCGGAGCAGACCTGGGTGGTGGAGAGCGCGAAACCGAGGTGGGCGGAGGTAAGGATGACGGTGGTGGAGGCGGCCTCGGCCGCGAAGCCCTGCGGGGACTGGATGTCGGTGAGGCCCTTGCCCATCGTGCGGATGATGCGCCAGCCGCCGATGTAGGTGCCGAGGCCGATGGCGAGTCCCGCGCAGGTGATGACCCACACCGGCGGACCGGCGTCGTGGCCGAGCGCGCCCACCGAGATCAGGGTCAGGGTGATGACGCCCATCGTCTTCTGGGCGTCGTTCGTGCCGTGCGCGAGGGAGACCAGCGAGGCCGAGGCGATCTGGCCGAGCCGGAAGCCCTTGGTGACCGAGTCCTTGCGGGCCCGGGCGGTGATCTTGTAGGCGAGGTAGGTGGCGAGGAGAGCGGCGATTCCGGCCACGAGCGGGGAGGCCACCGCGGGGATCAGGATCTTCTCGACAACCTTGTCGAAGTGGACGCCGTTGGAGCCCGCGCCGACCCAGACGGCGCCGATCAGGCCACCGAAGAGGGCGTGCGAGGAACTGGACGGCAGTCCCAGCAACCAGGTCAGGAGGTTCCAGAGGATCGCCCCGACGAGCCCCGCGAAGATCATCCCTGGGCTGACCAGGGTGTCGTCGACGATGCCGCCGGAGATCGTCTTGGCGACCTCCGTGGACAGGAAGGCGCCGACGAGGTTGAGTGCCCCACTGATCAGGACCGCCGTTTTGGGCTTCAGTGCCCCGGTGGCGATGGACGTCGCCATCGCGTTGGCGGTGTCGTGGAATCCGTTGGTGAAGTCGAAGGCCAAGGCCGTGACGATGACGACCGCCACGAGGAACGTGATGTGGTCCATCGCTCGATGGAAGCAACCGAAGGCGTACATTCGGCCAACCGGAGGCCAAATCCAGGCATGGCCCGGTCAACGTAGGCGTACGTACGGCACCCTCCGACCCTCGTTCGCACCTTCCTGCACTTCATGCGCACACTTCCTTCTTTTTATGGCATGGCCCGGTCAAATCTGCGAAGCTTCCCCCGCGATCACGCAACAGCTACGCGCGTTCCCGCGGCCGCCCACCGGAACACCCAGTCCGGTCGGACGGCCACCGAGCAGGCCGGAATCCCGGCCGCCGTATAAGGAGTTCCGTGTGAGATCGACCCCCCACAAGGCCCTCGCCGCCGGCGTCTTCGCCGTCGCCGCGGTGGCCGCACTCTCGCTGCCCGTCACCCCGGCCGCCGCGGCACCGTCCGCGGCTCCCGTGGCAGCCGCCTGCGCCCCGGCGCAGGTGGTCACCAACGGCGGCTTCGAGAGCGGCACTTCGTCCTGGACACAGTCCTCCACGACTGTCATCACCAGCCGCACCGGCCAGAGTGCCCATGCCGGTTCCAGTTTCGCCTGGCTGGACGGCACCGGCGGCACGCACACCGACACGCTCTCCCAGAGCGTGACGATCCCGTCCGGCTGTGCCGGCGCCACGCTCACCTTCTGGCTGCACATCGACACCGCCGAGACGACCTCGTCCACCGCGTACGACAAGCTCACGGCGAAGATCGGCAGCACGACGCTGGCGACCTACTCGAACCTGAACAAGGCCACCGGCTACGTCCAGAAGTCGTTCGACGTGTCGTCGTTCGCGGGCCAGACCGTGAGCCTCGCCTTCAGCGGCACCGAGGACTCCAGTCTCCAGACGAGCTTCGTCGTGGACGACATCGCCCTCAACACCTCGGGCGACACCGCCCCGCCGGCCGACTCGACGCGCACACCGGCCGCCCCGGCGTACACCGTGAGTCTGAGCAGCAACACCGCCGGCACGGTCTGGACCGGCCACGAGAGCACGACCTTCACCAACGCCTCGGCGACCCCGCTCACCGAGGTGTACCTGCGGCTGTGGGACAACTACCACGGCACCTGCTCCGCGCCGCCGATCACGGTCACCAATGTCACCGGCGGCACCGCGGGCGCCCTCTCGGTCGCCTGCACAGCCCTCCAGATAGCGCTCCCGACTCCCCTCGCACAGGGCCAATCGACCACGATCGGCTTCGACTTGGGGATCACCGTCCCGAGCGGCGCCGACCGGTTCGGCTACGACGGCGCGTTCAGCATGATCGGCAACGCGCTGCCGGTCCTCGCGATCAAGGACGGCTCGGGCTGGCACCTGGACCCGTACACGAACAACGGCGAGTCCTTCTACTCCCTGGCCGCCGACTTCAAGGTGACCCTGGACCACCCGACCACTCTGCTGGTCCCGGCCACGGGCGCCTCGGTCGACACCGCAGGCACCAGTGGTCGCACGATCACCACGGCCACCGCGTCCAAGGTCCGTGACTTCGCGTGGGCGGCGGGCCCGTTCACCAAGATCTCGGGTACGTCGACCGCGGGCACCCCGATCAACATCTACTCGGTCACGGGCATCAGTTCGGCCAACGCCCAGTCGATGCTCACCACCGCCAAGTCCGCGGTCGACGCCCACGCGGGCCGCTTCGGCGCCTATCCGTACGGCGAGTTGGACGCCGTCATCGACAACAACTTCTGGTTCGGCGGCATGGAGTACCCCGGCTTCGTCCTCGACCTGGTCAGCACCACGGCACTCACCCATGAGATCGGCCACCAGTGGTTCTACGGCATCGTCGGCGACGACGAGTACAACAGCCCCTGGCTGGACGAGGCGTTCACCGACTACGCCACCGACCTGGCGCAGGGACTGACCGGCACCAACTGCTGGAACAACGTCTCCTGGGCGTCCTCCGCGGAGAACATCACCAACTCGATGGCCTACTGGGACGCCCACTCGTCCCGCTACTCCACCGTCGTCTACGGCTACGGCAAGTGCGCCCTGCACGACCTGCGCCGCACCCTCGGTGACACGGCGATGGCCAAACTCCTGAAGGACTACGCCACTTCGCACTGGTACGGCGTCTCGACCACGGCCGAGTTCAAGGCAGCCGCGCAGGCCGCCACGACCACGGACCTGACGTCGTTCTGGACGACGCACCGCATCATCGGCTGACGGAGCGGGGGTTGGGCAGGCTGACGGCCCGCCCAACCCCTTCGCCGTCAGACCCGTCGCGTAGGCGCCGCCGCGGTCGGCGGTACGGCGGTCTCGCCGGCCCCGGTGCGCCAGGCGTCGGCGAGTTCGGCGGGGAAGCGCCGGCCGCTGCGGGTGAGGACGACACCGGGGGCGAGTTCGACCTCGTCGCCCGGGCGGAAGGACCGGTCGGTCCCCGGCGGCAGCGTCTCCCACGGGCCGGGCACACCTCTGCGTCCGGCCCTGCGCATCCGCGTCCCGTACGTGCTGACATCACGGACCAGGACCGTCCCGCCCCGCGCCGAGACCGCCACATGCCGACGGCTGACCTGCACGGCGACCTCCGGGGACAGCAGACTGTGCAGGGCGATGCCCTCCGGTCCCGGCAGCCGTCCGACATGCGCCTCGGAGCCCTCGTCGAGGGTGTAACGGGCCACGCAGGTACGGTCGATGACGACCTTGAGCTGCGCCGCTGCGGGCCTCGGCCCCTCGTCGGTCAGCGGGGTGCCGTGCAGCTCGCAGGTGGGGACGCCGCGCCGCATGCGGGGCAGCAGGACGCGGTCGCCCCGGTGGACGTCGTAGAGCGTGCAACGGGGTTCCGGGCAGCGCCAGTTCCGCATGATGACCTCGGTCAGCGGGGTGCGGGCCGGACCGAGCAGACCCTGCTTCTTGAGGGCCGCGAGTTCCATGCGGTAGGAGATCTCGGCCTCCGTGCGCACGCCCATGTCCATGGGGACGAGAGTGACCGAGCCGTCGGGGCGCGACTCCGGTCTCAGGAACTGCCAGGTGTTCCCCTGGATCCACGGGTGTTCGACGCGATGGTCGACGTACTGGTCGCCGGTGACGACCCGGGTGCCGGTCATCCGGGCCAGGTCCAGGATGCGTTCGTCGGCGTCGTCGACCTCCTCGACCAGCCCGTCGGCGACCCACCGGCGCAGTCGGCGGACCTCGGCCGGATCGCCGAACTCCCGGTGCCCGCCCAGCAGACTGGTGTCGGCGACCAGGTAGACGGAGACATCGGGGTCCCCGGTGAGTTCTGTCAACGCCCGCAGGACGAGCCCGAGTCGGTGCAGGGAACGCGGTCCCCGGGGACCGATGGAGGTCTGGCGTACGACGTTGGAGAGTTCCACCAGATAGTCGGCGCCCTCCGCCGAGGGGACCAGATGCTGTTCCACGCACGCCTCCCAGTCCGACGAGAACGTCAACTGCCTTGATTCTCCCCGACCTTCGCCGTTCTTCCTTGATCTCCTCGGATACTTCCGGATGACCGGGTTGCGCCGGTACGATCACTCGCCTGGCGAGGGGGGACGAACATCTTGAACAACGCTGGGAACGGTGGCCACTTGAGACCTCTGGGCCCCGACGACCCGCGGGACGTGGCAGGTTACCGGCTGCTCGCCCGGATCGGCGAGGGCGGCATGGGTTCCGTCTACCTCTCGCGCACGCGTGGCAACCAGCCTGTCGCCCTCAAGGTGATCCGCCGCGAGTACGCCCAGGACGAGGAGTTCCGCCGCCGCTTCGAGCAGGAGGCGACCTCCGCCCGCCGGGTGCAGGGTTACCACATCGTCCCGGTCGTCGACCACGACACCACCGGCGCACAGCCCTGGCTCGCCACCGTCTACGTCCCCGGCCTCGCGCTGGACCGGGTCCTCGCCCAGTACGGACCGCTGCCGCTGCCCACGGTGCTTCAGCTGACCGGCTGCGCGGCGGAGGCGCTGCACGCCGTGCACAAGGCCGGTGTGATCCACCGGGACATGAAGCCGAGCAACATCCTCCTCGGTTCCGACGGCCCCTGGATCATCGACTTCGGCATCGCACGGGCCGCCGACGCCACCCAGCTCACCCGTAGCGGCGGGCTCATCGGCACCCCGCAGTTCATGTCGCCGGAGCACGCGAACGGCCAGGAACAGACCCCGGCCGCCGACGTCTTCTCCCTCGGCCTGATCGCCGCCGTGGCCGCGACCGGCCGCCATCCGTACGGGGACGCCGGGGCCATCACGCTGGCCACGAAAATCGCCAACACCGAGTTCCGCCCACCGGACTTGACCTCGTACCCCGAGCCGCTGCGCGAGGTCCTGGAACGCACGCTGGCGGCCGACCCCGCCGCCCGGCCCGCCCCTGCCGAACTGGCCGCCCTGTGCGAGGAGTTGACCGGGCGGCCGCTGCGGGACTTCACCGGCTGGCTGCCGGCGGTGGTCGCGGCGGACATCGCCCGGCAGGAGGAACTTGCGGGTGAGCAGGGTGAGTTGGCCGCTGACGTAAGTCTGCCGAGCGCCTCACCGGGTGCGGGCTTGGCGGGTGCGACCACCGTGCCTCCCGCCGCTGTGGCATCCGACTCCTCGGCGCCCAGCGGGTACACGCCCACCCAGAAATCGGGACCCGACCAGCCGACGCAGCACGCCCCGACGCGCCAACCACAGCCACAGCCTGCCGCCGGCCCGGCGCCCTCGGTCCCGCCCGGGGCACCGCCCTCGGCCACGTCTCCGACCCGCAGCCGGACCCCGCTGGCGGTCGGCGCCGCCGCGCTGGCCGTGGTGGTCGTAGCAGCGGCGGCCTGGGTCTTCACCCGTGACGACGACAAGGACACCGGCGCGAAGGGCGGCACCGGGCAGACAGCCTCGTCAACGCCCACCGGCACCACCGCGTCACCCTCCACGAGTTCGACGGCCGGCGGCTACACCGTGGTCTTCAAGGACAAGCCCCTCACCCTGCGCGCCCAGTTCACGACGGGCCGCAGCTCGTACACCAACGTCGACCTGGACTCACCGCGGATCGACACACACGCCTCCAGTTCGACGACCGGAGCCGAGCTGCAGTACGCGGAGTGGGGCACCGCCCACACGCTGAACTTCGTGACGACCACAGGAAAGAGCGCGGGTCCCACCCCCGAGGAGTGCGCCGAGGGTGCGGCGGCGGACGCGCTGCCCTCCCAACTCGCCGACGCCGACCAGGGCAAGGAACTGACCAAGGGCACGCTGCTGTGCACCGTCACCGACGAGAAGAACCTGGCAATGCTCAAGATCACGGACGTAGTGCTCCGAAAGGACCCGTCCGGCTACACCGCACGCGACTACGTCACCGAGCTGACGCTTTGGAAGGCGGCCTGAGAGGCGAGTCCGGCAGCGGTTCACCGGGCTCGCGGGCAGCGCCTTCCGCTCGATTACCCTTCCGCCATGACCAGCAACGGAAGCCGCCCACGTGATCACTCGGTGCAGTCCGTCGACCGGGCGGTGTCGATCCTTCAGGTGCTGGCCACGCGGGGTCCCAGCGGTGTGACCGAGATCGCCGAGGAGCTGGGGATCCACAAGTCGACCGTGTTCCGGCTGCTGGCGACCCTGGAGTCGCGGGGTCTGGTCGAGCAGGACACCGAGCGCGGGCGGTACCGCATCGGGTACACGATGGTCGAACTCGCCGCCGGGGCGAGCAAGGTGAACGACCTGTCCCTGCTGAGCCGTCCCGTCTGCCAGGAACTGGCCGCGGCCGTGGGCGACACCGTGAACGTGGCGATCCATGACGGGCACGACGTGATCACCATCGACCAGGCGATCGGTGCGGCGGTGATCGCGAGCATCGACTGGGTCGGCCGGCGCGCCCCGCTGCACGCCACCGCGGCGGGCAAGCTCTTCATGGCGCACATGACCCCGGACCAGGTCGCGGAGATCTTCGCCGAGGGGGCGGAGAAGTACACCCCGCACACGATCGTCGACCCGACGACCCTTGCGGAGGCGCTGGAAGCCATCCGCGAGCGGGGCTACGCCACCACCAGCGAGGAGCACGAGATCGGACTGGCCGCCATCGCCGCCCCGATCCGTGCCCTGGACGGCAAGGTCATCGCGGCCGTGACCCTGTCCGGACCCACCTTCCGCCTCACCGAGGACACCGTGCCCGGTCTCGCGGAGCAGCTGCTGGCAGCCGCCGCGAAGATCTCCTGGCGCCGGGGGTACGTGAAACGCGGATGAGCGCTGCGCGCACGGCGAGTTAACACGGCGGGCTATTGACGGCTGGGGATTCCCAGCTCCACCATTTGTCTCGTATGGCGATGCTGTTTTGCATCGTGAAACAGACGCGCCACAGCATCCTTCGAGGAGCAGCCGTGCCCTCAGCCATCCTGGACCCCCTGCTCCAGCCCTTCCGGCTCAAACACCTCACCCTGCGCAACCGCGTGGTCAGCACCTCCCACGAACCGGCGTTCGGCGAGGACGGCATGCCCAAGGACCGCTACCGCGCCTACCACGTGGAGAAGGCGCGGGGTGGAGTCGGTCTCACGATGATCGGCGGCTCGGCGGTCGTCTCGCCCGACAGCCCGCCGGCGTTCGGCAACCTGCTCCTGTACCGCGACGACATCGTCCCGTGGCTGCGCCGGCTCACCGACGACGTGCACGAGGCCGGGGCCGCCGTCATGTGCCAGGTCACCCATCTCGGCCGCCGCACCAGCAACTTCACCGGCGACTGGCTCCCGGTGGTGTCCGCCTCACCGCTGCGCGAACCCGCGCACCGCGCGTTCCCGAAGGCCGCCGAGCCCTGGGACCTGGACCGGATCGTCGCCGACTACGCTTCCGCGGCGGTCCGTTGCCGGGAGGGCGGTCTCGACGGCATCGAACTGGAGGCGTACGGCCACCTGTTGGACAGCTTCCTCTCCCCCGCGACCAACCACCGCGACGACGAGTGGGGCGGCGGCCCGGAGAATCGCATGGCGTTTCCGCGCCGGGTGATCCGGGCCGTCCGTGAAGCCGTCGGCCCGGACTTCGTCGTCGGGATCCGGATGTCGCTGGACGAGGCACAACCCGGCGGCCTCACTTTCGACGAGGCACTCACCGCCGCCCAGCAGTACGCCGCCGACGGCATCGACTTCATCAGCACCATCCACGGTTCCATCGAGCGCGACGCGTCCCTGGCGAAGGCCATCCCGTCCATCGGCACCCCGCTCGGTCCGTACCTGGACTTCACCGGTGAGATCAAGCGACGCCTCGCCATCCCAGTGATGCACGCGGCACGCATCGCCGACGTCGCCACCGCGCGGCACGCCCTGCGCGAAGGACTGCTCGACCTCGTCGGCATGACCCGTGCGCAGATCGCCGATCCGCACCTGGTCGCCAAGGTGAAGGCCGGCCAGGAGGACCGCATCCGGCCCTGCGTCGGGGCGAGTTACTGCCTCGACGCGATCTACGACTCAGGCGACACCAAGTGCGTCCACAACCCGTCCGTCGGCCGCGAACTCCACCTGCCCCACCTCATCTCCCGCACAACGGGCAGCCGTAGGAAGGCAGTTGTCGTCGGAGCGGGACCGGCCGGGCTGGAGGCGGCTCGGGTACTGGGCGAACGCGGCCACGATGTCGTCGTGTTCGAGGCGAGCGACCAGCCCGGCGGGCAGATCAGGCTCGCCGCGTCGAACCCGCGCCGGGCCGATCTGATCCAGATCGTCGACTGGCGCCTCGCCGAGTGCAAGATCCTCGGCGTCGACCTGCGCCTGGGCGTGTACGCCGAGCCCGACGACGTCCTCGCCGAACACCCCGACCTGGTGATCGTCGCCACCGGAGGCATGCCCAACCGCAGCTTCCTCACCGCCGGTGAGGGCCTGGTGGCCGACACCTGGGACGTGATGACGGGTTCGCTGCGCCGCCCGCGCGGCGAGATCCTGGTCTACGACGACCACGGCGGCTACCCGGCCATGGACGCCGTGGAAGTCCTCACCGCGTCGCCCGACGTCCGGATCGAGTTCGTCACCCCGGAGCGCGCCCTCGCCCCCGACGTCGGCAGCATGAACTCCCCTGCCTATCTAAGGGCGTTCACCGCGCACGGTGTCACCACCACGCTCGCCCAGCGGCTGCGCTCCGTGCGCCGCACCGGGGACGGACGGCTGGCCGCGACCCTCTACAGCGAGTACACCGAGGCCGAGACCGAGCGGATCGTGGACCACGTGATCGTGGAGCACGGGACCCTGCCGACGGACGAGTTGTACGTCGAACTCCTCCCCGGATCCACCAACTTCGGC
The DNA here is from genome assembly GCF_033194735.1 of Streptomyces sp. W16. NCBI lineage: Bacteria > Bacillati > Actinomycetota > Actinomycetes > Kitasatosporales > Streptomycetaceae > Streptomyces > Streptomyces sp. W16. Next base: position 11,289 of record NZ_JAWOAI010000056.1, on the reverse strand, counting down.
GAGGTCGACCACCGCGCCCTGCTGGGACACGAGCAGCAGTCCGTGGTCCGCAACGAGGCGGGCCACTACCAGCTCTTCCGCATCGGCGACGCCGTCGCCTCCCGCAACATCCACGCCGCGATCCACGACGCGCTGCGGCTGTGCCTGCCGGTCTGAGCGCCACCCCCGTCCGCACGTCAACTCCCCAGTCGTACCGGAGAGATGAGATGAAGCAAGCGACCTCCGACGTCGGCGACCTCGTTGCCCGCCGTCCCGCCGGTCAGAGCCTCGAAGCGCCGTTCTACGTCGGCGAGGAGTTCTTCGACCTCGACATCGAGGCCGTCTTCGCCCGGAGTTGGCTGTTCGTGGCCGCCGAGGCGGAGCTTCCCGAGCCCGGCGACTATGTGACGGTCGACCTCGGGTCGTACTCGATCATCGTCGTGCGCGACGACGACGAGGACGTCCGGGCCTTCCACAACGTCTGCCGCCACCGCGGGGCGCGCATCCTCAACGAGGAGCGCGGCTCGGTGGGCAACATCGTCTGCGGGTACCACCGTTGGACGTACGGCGTGGACGGCAAGCTGCTGTACGCCGAGTCCCAGGCGCCCGGCTTCGACCCGTCCTGCTTCGGGCTGCGGTCGGTGCACGCGCGCACGGTGGCCGGGCTGGTCTTCATCTGCCTCGCCCAGGAGCCGCCGGAGGACTTCGACGAGGTCGCCGCCCGCATCGAGCCGTATCTCGCACCGCACAACCTCGCCAAGGCGAAGGTCGCCACGCAGATCGACCTGGTCGAGAACGGCAACTGGAAGCTGACCATGGAGAACAACCGGGAGTGCTACCACTGCGTGGGCCATCCCGAGCTCCAGGCCTGCTACTTCCCCATCTACGGCTACCAGGAGAAGGACATCCCGCCCGCGCTGCGCCCCGCCTACGAACGCTTCCTGCTGGCCGACGCCGAGGCCCGAAAAACCTACGACTCCCTGGGTCTGCCCTACGCAGAGATCGAGGAACTGGACACCCGCCCCACCGGTTTCCGCATCCAGCGCGAACCACTCGACCTCGCCGGGGAGTCGTACACCCCGGACGGCACGGCCGCGTGCACCCGCCTGCTGGCGGACTTCCCCACGGCCCGCCTGGGCCGGCTGTCCATGCACATCCAGCCCAACTCCTGGTTCCACTTCATGGCCGACCACGCGATCACGTTCTCCGTGATCCCGCTCGGCCCGGACCGCACCCTCGTCCGCACCACCTGGCTCGTGCACGCCGACGCCGTCGAGGGGATCGACTACGACCTCGACACCCTCACGAAGGTGTGGAAGGCCACGAACGACCAGGACGCGGTGCTGGTCGCTCGCGCCCACCAGGGCATCAGCAGCCCGGCCTACCTGCCGGGCCCGTACGGTCCGACGGAGGAACAGGTCGAGGCGTTCGTCAACTGGTACGTGACCAGGCTCAAGGCACACCTGGAGCTCCAGCCATGAGCGAGACCGAAGAGCTGCTGGTCTGCCGTCAGGTGCACCCGCTCACGCACGACGTCAGCACCTTCGTGTTCGAGTACGCCGAACCCCGGCTGTTCCGGCACGACCCGGGCCAGTTCCTGACACTGGCCCTCGACATCGACGGCCGGCCGGTCCAGCGCTGCTACACCATCTCCTCGTCCCCCACCCGCCCCTTCCTGCTCTCGATCACGGTGAAGCGCCTACCGGGCGGGCTCGTGTCGAACTGGCTGCACGACCACCTCAAGCCGGGCGACACCGTGCGGGCACACGGACCGCTCGGCGAGTTCTCCACGGCCCGGCATCCGGCGCCCAAGTACCTCTTCCTGTCCGGGGGTGTCGGAGTGACGCCGTCGATGTCGATGACCAGGACGCTGTACGACCTCGCGGACCCCGCCGACGTGGTGTTCGTGCACAGCGCGCGCACCCCGGCGGACATCGTCTTCCGCCACGAACTCGACCTCATCGCCGCGACCGCGCCCAACATCCGGATCGTCCACATCTGCGAGGAGGACCGCCCGTACGCCCCCTGGGGCGGACACCGCGGCCGACTGACCATCGAGACGCTCCGGCAGATCGCGCCGGACTTCCTCGAACGGGAGGTCTTCACCTGTGGCCCCGCCCCCTACATGGCCGCCGTGCGGCAGATGCTGTCGGACGCGGGCCTCGACATGGACCGCTACCACGAGGAGAGCTTCACCTTCGAGGCGACGACCACGACGGCCGACGCCTCGCCCACGGCCGCTGCGGACACCGGTTTCAAGGTCGAGTTCACCCGCAGCGGACGCACCATCGAGTGCGACGCCGACACCTCGCTCCTCGCCGCCGCGTCCAGAGCCGGCCTCAGCCTGCCGGCCTCCTGCGCGCAGGGCATGTGCGGCACCTGCAAGACGACCCTGCTCTCCGGCTCCGTCGACATGCAGCACAACGGAGGCATCCGGCCACGCGAGATCACCCAGAACAAGATCCTGCTGTGCTGTTCAAAGCCGCTGGAGGACGTGGTGATCGACGCATGAGGACCACCCCACCCGGCTCGGTCAGCGGGCCTGCCGACCGAACGCCTCGTACGCCGCCTCGTCGAACAGCACGAAGGTGACCTCGTCGACCGAAGTCTCCGCGGCCCGCACGGTTTCTACGGCGATGCGCGCGGCGTCGTCCATCGGCCAGCCGTAGATACCGGCGGACACGGCGGGGAACGCGACCGTACGGGCGCCGAGTTCATCGGCGACCCGCAACGACTCCCGGTAGCAGGAGGTCAGCAGTTCCGAGCGGTCCTCCTCGCGGGAGTAGACGGGTCCCACCGTGTGGATCACCCACTGGGCGTCCAGTTCGCCCGCCGTCGTCGCGACCGCCTGGCCGGTGCGCAGACCCTTGCCGATGGGGGTCCCCCCGCGCGAGGTTGTTCGAGCGTGGGGGAGGGAGGCGCGGAGCTTGCGGCAGTCCGCCAGGATCGCGGGGCCGCCCCTGCGGTGGATCGCGCCGTCGACTCCGCCGCCGCCCAGGAGGGAGGAGTTGGCCGCGTTGACGATCGCGTCGGCGCTCTGCCGGGTGATGTCACCCCGGACGAGGGTGATGGTGGTCATGACTGCCTCAGTCGTCGCCAGACGGCCTTCGCCGCGTTGTGTCCCGACATGCCGTGCACACCGGGGCCGGGCGGGGTCGCCGAGGAGCAGATGAAGACGGCCGGGTGCGGGGTGCCGTACGGGGAGAGGGAAAGCTTGGGGCGGAGCAGGATCTGGAGTCCGGAGACCGCGCCGGTGCCGATGTCGCCGCCGACGTAGTTGGCGTTGCGGGCGGCGAGTTGGGGCGGGCCAGCGGTCGCTCGGGCGAGGACGCGGTCGCGGAAGCCCGGGGCGAAGCGCTCCAGTTGGCGTTCCAGGGCGTCCGTGAGGTCGCCGGTCCAGCCGCTGGGGACATGGCCGTAGGCCCAGAAGACCTGCTTGCCGGCCGGGGCCCTGGTGGGGTCCACGACACTGGGCTGCACGGTGATCATGAACGGCCGCTCGGGGGCGCGGTTCTCGCGGGACGCCGCGCGCAGGGCGTTGCCGATCTCCGTGCTGTCGGCGCCGATCTGCACGGTGCCGGCGGTGCGCGCCTCCTTGGCGGTCCAGGGCACCGGGCCGTCCAGCGCGTAGTCGACCTTGAAGACGCCGGGGCCGTAGCGGAAGTTCTCGTAGTAGTTGCCGAAGCCCGCGATCTTCGCCAGGGCGGTGGGCGAGGTGTCGAAGACGTAGGCGCGGGCCGGGGGCAGGTCGTCGAGGCGCTTGACCTCGTAGTCGGTGTGGATCTCGCCGCCGAGGTCCTTCAGGTAGGCGGCGAGGGCGTCCGAGATGGACTGGGAGCCGCCGCGGGCGACCGGCCAGCCGCGCGCGTGTGCCGCGAGGGCGAAGACCAGGCCGATGGCTCCGGTGGCGAACCCGTTGAGCGGGGCCATGACATGGCCGACCAGTCCGGCGAACAGGGTCTTGGCGCGCTCGTCCCGGAAGCGGCTGGTCAGCCAGGTCGACGGGGGCAGACCTGCCAGGCCGAAACGGGCGAGGGTCACCGGGTCGCGGGGCAGCGCGGTGCTCGGCAGGGACATGAAGTCGCGGACCAGGGTGTCCCACTTGGGGAGGAAGGGCTCGACCAGCCTGCGGTACGTCCCCGCGTCACGCGGTCCGAAGGAGGCGGCCGTCTCCGCGACCGACCGCGACAGCACGGCCGCGCTGCCGTCGGTGAACGGGTGCGCCATGGGCAGTTCGGCGTGCAGCCACTCCAGGCCGTAGCGCTCCAGGGGCAGGGCGCGGAACGCGGGTGAGTTGATGCCCAGCGGGTGCGCCGCCGCACACGGGTCGTGCCGGAAGCCGGGGAGGGTCAGCTCCTCGGTGCGGGCGCCGCCGCCCACGGTGTCCCGTGCCTCGAACACGGCCACGGAGAAGCCGCGCCGGGCCAGCTCCACGGCAGCCGTCAGTCCGTTCGGCCCCGCACCCACCACGACCGCATCGAGCATCGACGGCACCTTCGGACCCCTTCGTCAGCCGATGGCAACAGGGCCCGACGCCGCAGGACCCGCCCTCCGGGCGGACGGCGGGAATTTGACGACAGGCCCTGGAGTCAGGATATGCCGCGGCACCGACAATCCCGGGGCCAGCCCGTCCAGTGTGCGGAACCCGTGACCCTACGACGCCCTCAGCAGTTCGTTCACCCGCCGGGCCGTCGCCGCGTCGCGGGCCGCCGTGAACGGGAGTGCGTTGCCGCCCGTGATGCGGAACGGCTCTCCGGTGAGCGTGAGGTGGGCGCCGCCCGCCTCCTCGACGAGGAGCAGGCCCGCCGCGTGGTCCCAGGCCGCCTCCCAGGAAAAGGCCGTGGCGTCCAACTCGCCCCGGGCGATGGCGAGATACTCCAGTCCGGCCGAGCCGCACGGGCGCGTGCGCACACCGTCCGCCCAGAGGCCGAGCAGGGCGCGCTTCTGGGCGTCCGTCGTGTAGTCCGGGTGGGAGGTGGCCACTTCCAGGTCCCGGGTGGGGTCCGGGGCACCGGAGCGCAGCCGGACGCCGTCGAGGAAGGCGCCGCCGCCCCTCACCGCCATGGCCAGTTGGTCGCGGGCGGGGGCATAGGTCCAGGACGCGAGCAGTTCGCCGTGCCGGACTAGGGCGACCAGGGTGCAGAAGCCGGTCTCGCCGCGCACGAACTGGCGGGTGCCGTCGACCGGGTCGACGATCCAGACCGGGGCGTCGCCCTGTATCGCCTCGTATGTCTCCGGGTCGGCGTGCACCGCTTCCTCGCCGACCACGACGGAGCCGGGCAGGAGGGCGCCGAGCACCTGGGTGAGATGCCGCTCGGCGTTGCGGTCGGCGTCCGTGACGAGGTCGTGCGGGCCGCTCTTCTGGTCTATCTCGTGCGCGGCGAGCTGCCGGAAGCGGGGCATGATCTCGGCCGCCGCCGCCTTGCGGATCGCGTCCTCGACGTCGGCCGTGTGCTGTACGAGAAACTCGTCGATGGTTTCGGTGTCTTCGATCATGTCTCCATGAGAGCACGCGTCACTGACAATCCCCACCCGCCTGGTGCACTCCGGGTGGAATCACCATGAACACCCGGAGCCGGGGTTCAGCGCTTTCGCGGGGGCCTCAGCGCCCCACGGCGTACCCCTGCATGCCCCGCGGATTCGCCGCCGCCGACAGGATTCCGGCCTCGGGGTCCCGGGCGACCGCGCACAGCCGCCCCTCGGACCAGGCGTCCCCGATGGTCACGTCGTGGCCGCGCCGACGGAGTTCCTCCACCACGGCCGCGTTCATGCGGGACTCGACCGTCACGCTGCCCGGTCGCATGCCGCGCGGGTAGAAGGAGCCGGGGAAGCTGTCGTTGTGCCAGTTCGGGGCGTCGATCGCGCCCTGGAGGTCGAGCCCGCCGCGTGCCTTCGCGCGCGTGGCGACCGCCAGGAAGAAGTGCAGTTGCCACTGGTCCTGCTGGTCCCCGCCGGGCGTGCCGAAGGCCAGGACCGGCACTCCGTCGCGCAGGGCGAGCGACGGGGTGAGCGTGGTGCGCGGACGGCGGCCCGGGGCAAGGGAGTTGGGCAGGCCGGGCTCCAGCCAGGCCATCTGCAGCCGGGTGCCGAGGGGGAAGCCCAGTTCGGGCACCACCGGGTTGGACTGGAGCCAGCCGCCACTGGGCGTGGCCGCGATCATGTTGCCCCAGCGGTCGACGACGTCGAGGTGGCAGGTGTCGCCCCGGGTACCGCCGTCGGCCGTGACCCGCGCGACGGTCGGCTCCCCCGCCCCCATCGGGTCGAACCCGGACTCCGGGGGTGCCACCACGCGCGCGTGCCCGCTGAGCCGTGGCACGCGCCCTCCGGGACTGCCGGGCCGCAGCTCGTGCGAGGCCTTCTCGCCGATCAGCTCCCGTCGCGCCGCGTTGTAGTCCGCCGACAGCAACTCCCCCAGCGGTACGGACTCCTCGCCCGCGTCCCCGTACCAGGCCTCCCGGTCGGCCATCGCGAGCTTGCAGCCCTCGATCAGGAGGTGGACGTAGTCGGCGGATCCGTGGGCGGGCAACTCGGGCGGGAGGAGCGCGAGTTGCTGGAGGAAGGCCGGGCCCTGGCTCCAGGGGCCTGCCTTGCAGAGTGTCCAGCCGTTCCAGTCGTACGTCGCCGGCGCCTCGTAGGACGCGGACCAGGAGGCCAGGTCGGCGGCGGTGAGGGTGCCGGTGTGGCGCTCGCCGCTGGTGTCCATGGTGGGCCGCCCGGACTGCCGTACGAGGGCCTCGGCGATGAACCCGGACCGCCACACCTCCCGTGCCGCCTCGATCTGGGCCTCCCGGTCACCCACCCCGCCGACCTCTGCGAGCAGCCGCTTCCAGGTGGCGGCGAGGGCGGGGTTGCGGAACAGTTCGCCAGGCCTGGGCGCCTTCCCGCCGGGCAGGTACACGTCCGCCGACGAGGTCCACTCCGTCTCGAACAGCTCCCGTACGGCCTCGACGGTCGCCCCGACGTTCTCCACGCACGCGTGCCCGTCCTCGGCGTACCCGATGGCGTACTTCAGGACGTCGGCGAGGGACTTCGTGCCATGGTCGCGGAGCAGCAACAGCCAGGCGTCGAAGGCTCCGGGGACGGCCGCCGCGAGGGGTCCCGTACCGGGTACGAGATCCAGACCGAGTCCCCTGTAATGGTCGATCGTCGCGCCTGCGGGTGCGACGCCCTGTCCGCACAGCACCCGTACCTCGCCGCCCGCCGGGGCGAGCAGGATGGGCACCTCGCCGGCCGGGCCGTTGAGGTGCGGCTCGACGACGTGCAGGACGAAGGCCCCGGCGACGGCGGCGTCGTAGGCGTTGCCGCCGTTCTCCAGGACGGCCATCGCCGACTGCGAGGCCAGCCAGTGGGTGGAGGACACCATGCCGAAGGTGCCCTGGAGCGTGGGGCGGGTGGTGAAGTACATAACTCACCTCGGTGTTCGCGCGCGTGGGCCGGGGCTCGGCTCCGGTCGCCCTGATCGGGCAGCAGACTATCGACCGGGGGCGTGCACACGTCACCGCCCTACTTCGCGGGAGCGAACACCCGTTGTGCCGCGACGACCGCCCCGCCGCGCGCCCACTCCTCGAACGGCAGGGGGCGGACCACGAGATCGCAGTCCACCGCGGCACCGAAGGCGTGGTCCACGAAGGCCTGCCGGATGTGGTCGGCGAACAGGTCGTAGGAGGCGACGCCCTCGCCGGAGATGATGATCCGCTCCGGTCCGATGAGGTTGGCGACGCAGGCCAGGGCGAGGCCCACGGCGTGTCCGGCGCGGGCGAAGACGGCCCGGACGGCGGGGTCGCCGGTGTGCGCGAGGCGGATCGCGCCGTCCATGGTCAACTCCGCGTCGCCGGTGGCCTGTCGGGCCTGCTCGACGATCGCGTGGGTGGAGGCGACCGCCTCCACGCACCCGGTGTTGCCGCAGGTGCAGATCCGGTCGGTGCCGCTCACCGGGAGGTGTCCCACCTCGCCCGCCACACCGTGCGCCCCGGAGACCACTCGGCCGGCGACACAGAGCCCGGCGCCGATGCCGGCGCCGACGGTGACCAGGGCGAAGATCGACAGGCCGACACCGGCGCCGAACCACTGCTCGGCCACGGTCAGGGCCCGTACGTCGTTCTCGATGACCGTGGGTGTCCCGGTGGCCGTCTCGACGAGCTGGGCGAGCGGTACCCGGCGCCAGTTGAGGAAGGGCGAGTACTGGACCGTGCCCAACTGGCTGTCCACGTCGCCGGAGATGGTGACCCCGATGCCGTGGAGGTCGGTGGCGCCCTCCAGGTTCGCCGCCGTGCGCAGTTCGTCGACCAGTCGGGCGATGGCCAGCACGACGGTGCCCACGTCGCGTGAGCCGAGCCGGACGCGACGGGAGGCCAGCGGACGGGCCGTCAGATCGGCCAGTACGCCGATGAGTTCCTCGCCGGTGACCTTCACACCGGCGAACAGGGCGCGTTCGGCCCGTACTTCGACCGGGGTCGCCGGGCGGCCGTTCGTGCGCTCGGTGGCGGGCCGGCCTCCCTCGGTGATCCAGCCGTCGGCCATCAGCGAGGTGGCCACTTTGGTGACGGCTCCCGCGGTCAGTCCGGTCCGCCGGCCGATCTCGGCGCGACTCAGCGGACCGTGCTGGAGCAGGGTCTGCAGGACGAGTGCGGCCGCGGGTGGCTGGTCGGCGAGGGTCATGGGGCGACGTTACCTTTCCTTTGGAAAGTAAGACAAGGGATATACATCGGCCCTATCGGCCTGAAACCGCAGGTCATTCGACAACAGGTGGCCGAAACCCCCCACCAGGCCCCACAAAGGTCGGAGTTTTCTAGGGGCCGACTATGTTGACGCTGGAAGGAAACTAAGCCTAGATTCGCCGCACTCCTCGTCGGGGCGGACGGGACGGTCCTGCGCCGGTGAGGAGTGTGTGGCCCCCACCCACTCGCCCGTTGGTCCCAGCGAACCCTCTCGGTGATGTCCCGGGACGACCACCACCGAGAGGCTCCCCGCACCCGACACCTCAGGCGGGAACCCGCCTGCAGCCGCGCCCTGACGGAGTACACACATGCCTCGTCCAGCTCGACCCACACGTCTGAGAACCCTCACCTGCCTCACCGCGCTGACGGCGGCGCTCGTCGTGCCCGCCTCCGCACGGGCCGCGACCGCCGCGGACGCCTCGGGGGCCCAGGCATCCGGTACCACGACTGTCACGACCACGCCCGTCGTGGCCGCCAAGCCCTACATGGGCTACAGCACCTGGAGCGTCGAATCCACCAACTTCCCCGGCTACGGCGGGGATTGGCTCACCGAGGCGCACGTCCTGCAGCAGGCCGACGTGCTGTCCGCGAAGTTGAAGTCGCACGGCTACGACTACGTGAACGTGGACGCCGGTTGGAACGACGCCAAGGGCGACGCTTATGCCCGGCCGACCCCGAACCTGACGAAGTTCCCGCACGGGATGAAGTACCTGGCGGACCAACTCCACCGCAAGGGACTGAAGTTCGGCCTGTATCTGGCCGTCGGCCTCTACCAGCAGGCGTACAACGACGGCAAGACGCCCATCTATAACGCCCCGGGCTGTACCACCAAGGACATCGTCTACCCGGACCTGCGCAAGACCAGCGGCTGGGACGACGTCTCCTACCAGCTGGACTTCTCCAGCCCCTGCACCACCAAGTACATCCAGTCCGAGGCCGACCAACTGGCCTCGTTCGGCGTCGACTTCCTCAAGATCGACGGGGTGGGCCCCGGCTCCAACCAGGGCGACGCGGCGCACAACAACGTCCCCGACATCCAGGCGTGGCACACCGCCCTGAAGAACACCGGGCGGCCCATCGAGTTCACCCTGTCCTGGTCGCTCAGCCACAACCAGGCCGACGTCTGGAAGGCCAACTCCAACGGCTGGCGCATCGACACGGACGTCGAGTGCTACTGCGACACGCTGGTGACGTGGAACAACTCCGTGAAGGCGCGCTGGAACGACGTCGTACCGTGGATCGACGACGCAGGGCCGGGCCACTGGAACAACCTCGACTCGCTCGACGTGGGCTCGGACGTCATGGACGGCGTCAACCAGACCGAGCGGCAGAGCTACATGACGCTGTGGGCCATCGAGGCCGCGCCGCTGTACATCGGTGACGACCTCACCAAGCTCGACAAGTACGGTCTGAAGCTGCTCACCAACGACGAGGTCATCGCGGTCGACCAGGCGGGCAACCCGGCCAGGCCGGTCAGCCAGAAGACCCCCCAGCAGGTCTGGTACTCCCGTAACACGGACGGCAGTTACACCGTGGCCCTGTTCAACCTGGGCAAGGGCTACTCGGACGTGACCGCCGACTTCAGCGACCTCGGCATCAGCGGCAAGGCCAAGGTCCGCGACCTGTGGAGCCACAAGAACCTCGGCTCGGTGAGCGGCAAGTTCACCGACAACCTGGCCCCGCACGGCTCACGTCTGCTGCGCATCACGCCTCCGAGCACCGGAACCCACCCGGGTGTGCCGCTCAACGTGCACGGCACCGCGTCGACCGGCGACAGCGTCTCGCTCGCCTGGAGCGCGGTGAACTCCGGTACGAAGACCACCGGTTACGACGTGTACGCCAATGGCACCAAGAAGGCCACCGTCACCGGCACCTCCGCCACCGTGAGCGGTCTGAAGGCCGGTACCGCCTACTCCCTCACCGTGGTCGCCCACGACGCGAAGGGCCGAAAGTCCGCCCCCAGCAAGGGAGTCGACGTCACCACCACGGCGGCCGGCGGACCGGTCGCCTACGAGGCCGAGGCCTCCGGGAACACCCTCAGCGGCAACGCCTCCGTGGGCGACTGCTCCGCGTGCTCGGGCGGCAAGAAGGTCGGCAACCTCGGCGGCACCGGAACCCTGGCGGTCAACCACGTCACCGCGCCCCGCGACGGCACCTACCTGATGAAGGTCGACTACACCGACGGCGACACCGGCCGCACGATGATCATCAGCACGGGTGACACCTCCTTCCAGCAGTTCCTGCCGGGCAGCAACGACAACAACTGGGGCCGGCCGAGTTCGATCACCGTGCCCGTCCAGCTGAAGGCCGGCGACAACACGATCACCTTCGGCAACGCCACGGACTACGCCGCCGACGTGGACCGCATCACCCTCTGACCCACGTCCGCCCGACCCCGACCGGCGTTCCAACCGACCGACATCCGAGGAGAGTTCCGTGGTGGTCACATCACAGGGCGAGCCCAAGACGCCGACCACACCGCCGTCCGCCGCGGTGACCACCACGGCCACCGCCCCCGGCTCAACCCCCCGCGTCCGCAAGACCCGTTCGGCCCGCAGGGCGAGCCGCTACGCGCCGACCAGAGCCGCGGCGG
>NZ_JAWOAI010000055.1:0-30093 GCF_033194735.1 Streptomyces sp. W16 | reverse complement strand
GCCCCCCGCCGGTACTCGACATTGGCCACCGCGAACCCCCGGCGGGCCAGGAAGTCCGCGAACGGCGTGATGTGCCGGCGGTCGTACGGCGCCCGCCACGCACCCCCGTGCAGTACGACGACCAGCGGCGCCGGTTCGCCCGGCACCCGCTCGCCGTGCGGGGCGTAGAAGTCGATCACCTGGTCGGGGTGGTCGCCGTACGCGGCGGTGCTGTCGGGTTCCACGGCGGGGTGCGAGAAGACCGACTCCTCTTCTACGGCGGCTGCGGCGGCACGTGCGACAGCGGCGTCGTCCGGCATGCTCCAACCTCTCAGCGACGATGGGGGCACCTCCCAGGCTTTCGGCACTGGGGGAAGACTTGGACGGAACGGGATGTGACGGGATATGGCGACCAGGAGAGAAACACGCGGAGAAATTCGGCCGTCGGCCGGGACGCTACCAGGCCAGTGACGTGCACGGAGACCGCGGTTGTCACGCTCGGTGAGGCGTAAACGGTTCTGCGGTGCACGTCACCGACGCATCACCAGTTTCTAACCACTCCAGCAACCTACGGAGGTTAGGTCAAGGTACACAGCTAGCGGACCAGGTCCCCCAGCACCCGCGCCGCCCGCTCCACGTCGCCGAACCCGACGTACAGCGGGGTGAATCCGAACCGCAGCACGTCCGGGTGCCGGAAGTCGCCGACCACACCCCGCTCGATCAGCCGTCGCATCACCTCACCGGCGTCCGCGCAGCGCAGCGCGACCTGGCTCCCCCGCTCCGCATGGGCCACCGGAGTCAGCGACTCCACCCGCCCGGACGGCACGTACGACGCCACGCACTCCAGGAAGAAGTCCGTCAGGGCGAGGGACTTGGCCCGCACCGCCGCGACCGAGACACCGTCGCCGTCCCACACGTCGAGGGCCGCCTCAAGGGCGAGCATGGACAGGATGTCCGGGGTGCCGACCCGGCCGCGCAGCGCGCCCGGCGCCGGTTCGTAGGCAGGCCGCATGCCGAAGGGTTCGGCGTGCGAGTTCCAGCCGGGCAGCGGGGAGTCGAAGCGGTCCTGCAACTCCTCGCGCACATAGAGGTACGCGGGTGAACCCGGGCCGCCGTTCAGGTACTTGTAGGTGCAGCCGACCGCGAGGTCCACCCCGTGCTCGTCGAGTCCGACCGGCAGGGCGCCCGCGCTGTGGCACAGGTCCCACACGGCCACGGCACCCGCCGCGTGTACGGCGGCCGTGAGCGCGGGCAGGTCGTGCAGCCGGCCGGTGCGGTAGTCGACATGGTTGAGGAGCACCGCCGCCGTACGGTCGCCGAGCACTCCCGGCACCTCGGCCGGGGCCACCGGCCGCACCGTGCAGCCGGTCATCCGGGCCGCCGACTCGGCGATGTACCCGTCCGTGGGAAAGGTCGTGGCGTCGACGACGATCTCGTCCCGCCCCGAGCCGCCCGCCATCCGCACGGCCGCCACAACCGCCTTGAAAACATTGACACTTGTGGAGTCGCCGACGACGATCTGCCCGGCCGCGGCACCGACCAGCGGGGCGATCCGGTCGCCGATCCGCTCGGGCGCGGTCCACCACCCGCTCTCGTCCCAGGAGCGGATGCGCAGTTCACCCCACTGACGCCGCACGACGTCCTCGACCCGGCCGGGGACCGACGCCGGCAGCGCGCCGAGCGAGTTCCCGTCCAGGTACACAACGCCGTCCAGGACGAACTGTGCGCGTACGCCCGCCAGTTCATCGGCGGCGTCCAGCTTCTCCGCCTTCAGAGCGAGTTCAGACATGGGACCGCGCCGTCCACAGCTCGGGGAACACGTTCTTCTGCGCGCGCTTCTCCAGCCAGGCCACCCCGGCGGAGCCGCCCGTCCCGGTCTTCGCGCCCATCGCACGCCGGGTGGCGACAAGATGGTCGTTGCGCCATCGCCACACCAGCTCGGCGACATCGGTCAACGCCTCGCCGAGCCGGGCGAGTTCGTCGCCGGAGTCACCGGAGTAGAGGGCGGTCCACACCTCCTCCACCGCCTCCGACGGCTCGTAGCGCAGCGACACGTCCCGCGTGAGCACGGCCTCCGGGACCGCATGCCCGCGCCGGTCGAGAAGCCTCAACACCTCGTCGTAGAGGCTCGGTTCGTGCAGTGCCTTCTCCAGCTCGGCGTGCACGCGCGGTGCGCCGCGGTGCGGGACGAGCATGGACGCGGACTTCTCGCCGAGCAGGAACTCCATCCGGCGGTACATCGCCGACTGGAAGCCGGAACCCTCGCCGAGGGCCGCCCGGTACGAGTTGAACTGCGCCGGCGTGAGCTGGCCGAGGGGCCGCCAGGAGGCGTTGAGCGCCTCCAGCTCCCGTACGGAGCGCTTCAGCGCGTCGATCGCGACCGGCACCCGGTCCTCGCGCAGGGCCCGCGCGGCGGTCTCCCACTCGTGCACGATGACGGTGAACCACAGCTCCATCACCTGGGTGGTGACCAGGAAGACCATCTCTCCGGGGTCGTCGGAGCGGGTGTGCTGGAGGTGGGTGAGGACGTCCGCCTGGACGTAGTCCTCGTACGGGGTCGTCCCCCGGAAGTCGAGATGCGGGGCCTCGGGCTCCTGGGTTTCCTGAGCCTGTTGGGACATCGCTGTCTCCTGATGCGTACTCCGGGTAGCGGTCCGCCCCTGCCGAATTCCGACACGGGGGCCCCGGTCCCCACCGGGCATCCTCCCCAATGGTCCCCCGAGACCGCAAGGTCCGCCTGGTCACACCAGGCGGACCCGCATCACCGCACCCGTCGTGCTAGCCCAGCGTCTGGGCCGCCGTGGGCGAGGAGTCCTTCAGGAACTGGCTGCACCGCGCGTACTCCTCCTGCTCCCCGATCGACTGCGCGGCCCGCGCGAGGGCGTGCAGCGCACGCAGGAACCCGCGGTTCGGCTCGTGCTCCCAGGGCACCGGGCCGTGCCCCTTCCAGCCGTTGCGCCGCAGCGAGTCGAGCCCGCGGTGGTAACCCGTACGCGCATAGGCGTAGGACTCCACGACGCTGCCCCGCTCGAACGCGTCGTCGGCCAGCAGGGCCCAGGCCAGCGAGGAGGTCGGGTACTTGGCGGCGACATCGGCGGGCGTCGCACCACTCGCGAGGAGGTCGCGCGGCCCGGGGTCTTCGGGGAGGTGGGTCGGGGGCGGTCCCCCGAGGAGGTTCTCGTGAATCGTCATGGGTTCCAGTCTCCCCCAGCAACGGCCATTGCCAGGCATCCAGTCGCTACCCCGCGTCGAGACGCCCCTTCCCCAGCCGTGGCTCCAGCGGTGGAGCCGTGATCGAGCCGTGGGTGAGGCACTCCGGGCGGCGGCAGTCCGGTGCCGGGCGCCGTACGGTCGCGTAGGCCAGGACCGAACCCAGCACCAGCACCCCCGCACACCACCCCATCGCCCGGTCGAAAGCGTGGTCGAAGGCGCCCGCCGACCGGTACGCCTCCGAGCCCATCCCCGCGAGCAGCGGCAGCGCGGCGATCGCGATGAGGCCGGCCGCGCGGGCCGCCGCGTTGTTGATACCGCTGGCCAGGCCCGCCCGCGCGGTGTCGACGGAGGCGAGGACGGTGGCCGTGAGCGGCGCGACCAGGATGACCATGCCGGTACCCATGACGAGGAGGGCGGGCAGGACGTCGGCGAGGTAGGAGGCGTCGGGGCCGACCCGCAGCATCAGCAGCATCGCCGCGGCACACAGGAGGGGGCCGACGGTGAGGGGGACACGGGGGCCGATGCGCTGGGCCAGTTCGCCGGAGCGGGCCGAGAAGACGAGCATCAGGGCGGTCGTCGGGAGCAGTGCCGTGCCGGCCTGGAGCGCCGAGTAGCCCGCCACGACCTGGAGTTGGAGCGCGGTGAGGAAGAAGAAGCCGCTGAAGGCCGCGTAGACGCAGAGCGTGACCAGGTTGACCGCCGTGAACTGGCGGGACGCGAAGATGCCCGGCGGCATCATCGGATCGGGGCTGCGCTTCTCGACGTGGACGAAGGCGACCCCCGCGGCCACGCCCGCGACGGCGGTGACGATCACGACGGGCAGTGCGCCGTCGCCCGCCTCGATCAGCGCATACGTCACCAGGGCGAGTGCGATCGCGCCCAGCGCCGCACCCAGGACGTCGAAGCGGCCGTGCGTGCGGCCGTCCGCCGACTCGGGGACATGGCGTACGGCGATGGGGGCGCACACCAGCGCCATCGGCACGTTGATCAGGAATACCCAGCGCCAGCCGGGGCCGTCCACCAGCCAGCCGCCCAGGAACGGGCCGATCGCCGCGCCGATACCGCCGAAACCGGACCACAGGCCGACCGCCCTGGCCCGGTCGTCGGGGTGGAAGGAGGCCTGGATGAGGGCGAGGGAGCCGGGGGTGAGGAGCGCGCCACCGATGCCCTGGAGCGCGCGGGCGGCGATCAGGACCCCGGCGTTGGGGGACAGCCCGCACAGCAGCGAGGCCGCCGCGAACCACACCACACCGAGGACGAAGATCTTGCGGCGGCCGTAGCGGTCGCCGAGGGAGCCGCCGAGGAGGATCAGTCCGGCCAGCGTGAGCATGTACGCGTTGACCGTCCACTGGAGGGCGGCCAGGTCGGCGTTCAGATCGCGGCCGATACGGGGCAGGGCCACGTTGACGACGGTGGAGTCCACCATGGCCATGCTGGAACCGAGCACCGTGGTGAGCAGGATCCACTTGCCCTGGGGCGAGGCGATCCGGACGTCGGAGGACATGCCCCCAGGTATACAACGAGCCCGGTGCCGTAGCACCGGGCTCGCAGCAGACCGTGGTGGTTACTTGATCTTCGTGCCCGTCGAGCGCAGGTTCGCGCACGCCTCGGTGACGCGTGCGGCCATCGACGCCTCGGCGAGCTTGCCCCAGGTGCGCGGGTCGTAGGTCTTCTTGGAGCCGACCTCGCCGTCGACCTTCAGGACGCCGTCGTAGTTCTTCAGCATGTGGTCGGCGACCGGGCGCGTGAACGCGTACTGGGTGTCGGTGTCGAGGTTCATCTTCACCACGCCGTTCTCCAGCGCGGTGGCGATCTCCTGCTCGGTGGAGCCGGAGCCGCCGTGGAAGACGAAGTCGAACGGGGACGCCTTGCCGTACTTCGCGGCCACGCCGTCACTCAGCTGCTTGAGCAGCTCGGGGCGCAGGACGACGTTGCCCGGCTTGTACACGCCGTGCACGTTGCCGAAGGACGCGGCCAGCAGGTAGCGGCCCTTCTCGCCGAGGCCGAGCGCCTCGACCGTACGGATCGCGTCGTCGACCGTGGTGTACAGGGAGTCGTTGATCTCGTGCGAGACGCCGTCCTCCTCGCCGCCGGTCGGGGTGATCTCCACCTCAAGGATGATCTTCGCGGCGGCGGCGCGGGCCAGCAGCTCCTGCGCGATGGCGAGGTTGTCGGCGAGGGTCTCCGCCGAGCCGTCCCACATGTGCGACTGGAACAGCGGGTTGCCGCCGGCCTTCACGCGCTCCTCGGAGACGGCGAGCAGCGGACGGACGTACCCGTCGAGCTTGTCCTTGGGGCAGTGGTCGGTGTGCAGCGCGACCGTGACCGGGTACTTCTCGGCGACGATGTGCGCGAACTCGGCCAGGGCCACGGAACCCGTGACCATCTCCTTGGCGTACTGGCCGCCCAGGAACTCGGCGCCACCCGTGGAGATCTGGACGATGCCGTCGCTCTCGGCCTCCGCGAAGCCGCGCAGCGCAGCGTGCAGGGTCTGGGTCGAGGTCACATTGATGGCCGGGTAGGCGAACTTGCCTGCCTTCGCCCGGTCGAGCATCTCGTTGTAGACCTCGGGGGTTGCGATGGGCATGGTCCGCTCCTTGGTATCTGCGGGTTGGCGATCTTCGCGATCTGCGTGCTACGGCCCTGACCTAGACCTGGGGTGCGACGTCATCGTCGGCCCCATCCTTCCAGACGCGGCCGGATGCTAAGAGTGGGCGGTCAGTCCAGGCCCAGCTCGTCCTTGGAGTAGGCGAAGAGATACGGCACTCCCGCACCCGCCTCGATCTTCTCCGCGGCACCGGTCGCCCGGTCCACGATGGTCGCGACGCCGACGACCTCGGCACCGGCCGCGCGCACGGCCTCGACGGCGGTGAGCGGGGAACCGCCGGTGGTGGAGGTGTCCTCGACGACCAGCACCCGGCGGCCCGCGATCTCCGGACCCTCCACCTGACGCTGCATGCCGTGCGCCTTCGCGGCCTTGCGCACGACGAAGGCGTCCAGCTTCCGCCCGCGCGCGGCGGCAGCGTGCAGCATCGACGTGGCGACCGGGTCGGCGCCCATGGTCAGCCCGCCGACCGCGTCGAAGTCGAGGTCGGCGGTCAGGTCCAGCAGCACCTGCCCGACGAGCGGCGCGGCCTCCCCGTCGAGGGTGACGCGCCGGAGGTCGACGTAGTAGTCGGCCTCCAGCCCCGACGACAGGGTCACCTTGCCGTGCACCACGGCCTTGTCCTTGATCTGCTGCAGCAGCGCGCCGCGTACGTCCGTCATGCCTGTCAGCTTAGAGGCGATGCCCACCGGCCTAGAAGCGCGTCCAGGTCCAGGTCATCGTGGCTTCCAGCGGCTCGATCGGGGTGACCAGGCGGGGCAGGGTGTTCAGGCCGTTCGGCGGGCCGGTCTGCGGTTCCACGCACACGGCGGCCTCCTGCTCGTCGTAGACGACGACCCACTCCTCCGGGCTCGTCACCTTCAGCGCCAGCTGCCCCGGCCAGGTCAGCGTGACGTCGACGCCGCCCGGCATGCCGAAGCAGTCGTCCCAGGGGCTGGGCTTCACGTCGATACGTTTGCCGGTGGGCAGGTGGTCGTCGCCGCGCTCCTCCTGCCAGGCGGGGCTGAAGTCGACGAGCACGTCCTCGCCGCCGAGGTCGCGGTTGAACCACGGGTGCCAGCCGATCTGCGCCGGGAACGAGTCCCCGTACGCCTCAATGGCCATGGTGAGCGTCAGGGCGTCCCCGGTCAGCGCGACGGCCTGGGTGACGCGGCCCGGGAAGGGCCACGGCTCGACCAGGTCGTACGTGATGACCGCCTCGTCGGCGCTCCTGCGGGCGGTGCGCCAGGCGCCGTCGCGGACGGTGCCGTGGATGGCGTGCGGCGGGGAGTTGAGCGGCATCTGGTGGACGGTCCCGCCGTCCCGGAAGCGGCCGTCGCGGATCCGCCCGCACCAGGGAACCATCGGGAAGCACCCGAACCGCTCGCCCTGGCGCAGCAGTTCGGTGCCGCCGACGCGAAGTCCTCCGATACGGCCGCCGTTGCCCGGCTGCACCGTCACTTCCGCGTCGCCCGCGGTCAGCGTGATCTCTTCGTTACTCACGGCACGACCCTACTGGGCGGCTCAACGGCGTTTGCGCAGCACCCTGTTCACCACGATCGCCGACGCCAGGACCAGTGCCGCCGCGGGGGCCGCCCAGCGGAGGGTGGCGTTCGCGGAGACGGTCTGCGGCGCGGGAACGGGGGCGTAACGCCCGCGCGGCGGCGCGTGGTCGACCTCCTCCGCACTGCGGCCGATCATCGTGCGACGGGCGTGCGCCGCTTCGGCGGGGGGCTGAGGCGTCTCGGCGAAGGTCTCGGAGACGTGGGGTTCGTCGACCACGTAGGCCTCTTCGATGTCGTCCACCGCGTCGGCTTCGTCGATGTCGTCGATGTCGTCGGCAAGTTCGGCCGATTCGGCAAGTTCGGCCGATTCGGCAGGTTCGGCGGGCTCGGCAGGTTCGGCGGGCTCGGCCTGCTCCGGCTCCTCCGCCTCCGCTCCCAGGTTCACCGCGAACCGGTCCAGCAGCCTCGTCGCCGCCGCGCTCACCGCGTCCGGGGCCAGTTCCGTCACGCGGCCGTCCGCCGTCGCCGTACCGTCGAAGGTGAGGGTGGAGCCGCCGTCGGACTCCCGGACGCGGAGGGTGAGGGCGAGTTTGACGGAGCCGGTGCCGCGGGCCTCGGTCGCGTCGCCCTCGACGGCGTACGAGCCGTCGTCCCGGGCGGAGAGGCGGACGGACCCCCGGTAGGTGATGGAGTGGCCGCCGACGCGCACCTTCAGGCGCCCGGCGACGGGTTCGCTGCCGGCGTCCTGCTGGAAGCCGGGCACGGCGCGGGCGACCCGGGCGGGGTCGCCGAGCGCGGCCCGGAGTCGCTCGGGGGGAACCGGAACGTACACCTCATGCTCCATGCCTGCGGAGCCTACCTAGGTCGGGCGGGGGTACACCTGGCGTTGTGCGGAAGTGGCGGCGTGTTGATGCGGGCGGGCCGACGGACGGCACCCCCGTGAGATCAGTACCGCGGATGCACCAACGTAGAAGCCGACAGCCCCGGCACCCACGTCCGCTCCGCCGCCCGTTCCGCACTCTCCAGCCCCGGCTCCACAGGCACCACCCCCCGCGTCGCCAGCACGAACCCCCAGTCGCGCGGAGAACGGGACGTGCCCGTCGTACGGTCGGGACCCGCCGCGAAACCCGAGGCCCGGCCGCCGACGCGGTAGGGGACGGGGTGGAGGCCGGCCGCGCGAAGGGTGGAGACCACCGTCCAGAAGACGCGGCGCCGGGAGGAGACCGGTCCCGCGTGCACGACCAGGCGGCCCCGCTCGGTGAGGGCGCGGCGGGCGAGACCGTAGAACTCCTGGGAGTACAGCTTGGTGCTGGCGGTGATGCCGGGGTCGGGGAGGTCGGCGATCACCACGTCGTACGTCCCCGGGTGGACCCCGCGCAGCAGGTCGAAGGCGTCGCCGGTGGTGACGTGGACGCGCGGGTCGTCGTAGACATGACCGTTGAGGGCGGACAGGGCGGGGTCCTGGCGGGCCAACCGGACGACGGCCGCGTCGAGTTCGACGATGTCGACGCGGCGCACGCCCCGGTGGCGGAGCACCTCGCGGGCCGCGAGGCCGTCGCCGCCGCCGAGGACGAGCACGCGCGCGTGGGGGCCGTCCATCGCGGGGGGGACGAGGGCCTCGTGGTAGCGGCGTTCGTCGCGTCCGCTGACCCGGAGGCGGCCGTCGAGGAAGAGGTCGAGGGGGCGGCCGTGGTCGCCGCCGGTGAGGACGACCTCCTGGACGTCGCTCTGGAGGGCGACGCGGACGTCCTTGCCGTAGACGGCCTGCCGCGCGGCCCGTTCGAAGTCGTCGACCAGTACGGCGGCGGAGGCGAGCAGACCGAGGACGGTGAGGTTGGTGATCACCAGGAGCCAGCGGCCCCGGCGGGTGAGGTCGCGGCGGAACAGGCCGAGGACGAGACAGCCGCCGGCGACCACGTTGACCGTGCCGGTGAGCAGGGTGCCGGTCAACTGGCCCAGGAAGGGGAGCAGGAGGAAGGGGAAGGCCAGGCCGCCGACGAGCGCACCGACGTAGTCCGCCGCGAACAGGTCGGCCACCGCGCCGCCCGCGTCCTGGCGGCGGATCCGCTGGATCAGCTCCATCAACAACGGGACCTCCGCGCCGATCAGCAGACCGATGGCGAGCGAGAAGGCGACCAGGAGACAGCGCGGGCCCTGCGCCCAGAGGCCGCCCCAGTTCCCGGTCCAGGCGAAGACCGCGTACAAGGCCATCGCGCTGCAGCCGCCGATCAGCGCGAGGGCCGCCTCGACCGCGCCGAAACCGGCCGCCGCGTGCCAGCGCAGCCGCTTCGCGGCGAGCGAGCCGATGCCCATCGCGAACACCATGACGGACAGCACGACGGACGCCTGGGTGACCGAGTCGCCGATCAGGTACGAGGCGAGGGCGACGAGTTCGAGTTCGTACACGAGTCCGCAGGCCGCGCAGACGAAGACCCCCGCGAGCACCAGGAACCGGCCCGTGCCCGGCCGTACGGGCAGCCGCGCGGGGCCTGCCCACGGCGGCTGGGTACCCGGCCGGGCCGGCGCGTGCGGTTCGATCACGCTGCGACGTTACGTCACCGGACGGGCACGCTTCGTCACCCACACGTGTGGAATGTGTTTACGACGGCCGGGGCGGTGCAGCCCCCCGCGGCCCTGCGACTCGGACGTACGACTCGGACGTACGACTCGGACGTACGACTGGGACGTACAACTCTGGACGTACGACTCAGACGGGGGACGGCACCGGGTAGGCCACCGGCACCCGTACGCCCACCCTCGTCCGCGTCGCCACCAGCTGGCCGTCCTGCGGATAGGCGTGCCAGGTGCGCCAGTGCACCTGACCCTCGTACCGCTGGGCGAGCATCGCGGTGAAGGCGTGCGGGCTGCCGGGGAAGACCCCCGCCAGACCGTTGGGATGGTCGGCGACCAGGGCCAGCAGCTCCTGGGCGCGGCCCGCGAACTGCCCCGGGGACAGCACCTCGACCCGGGCCGCGAACTCGTACTCCCAGTCGCCGACCCGCTTGGCGACCCCGAGCGGCAGCGGCGTACTGGAACCCGGGATGCACGCGACCGTCTCCGAACAGCTGCCCCGCTCCTCGTCCAGAAGTACCTGGTGGGAGGCGCCGAGCAGTCTCAACTGGAGCCGCGCACCGGCGAGTTCGAGGTCGAGTGTGGCCAGCGCGGGCAGCGGCTCGCGCCCCAGGGTCCAGGCGAGGTCGGCCGCGCGCGTGTCGGTGTAGGAGGTATTCAGGGTCGTGAGCATGGATCGGCTCCGCTAGCACGCAAAGAAAGGGGAGGTGTGGGGGTCTGGCACACCCCGGCCGACACCGGGGCATCGGCCCGGTCGGCCCAGTCAGGAGAAGGTGTCTGCAGGCGCCCGAGGGGCTGCGTCGGTGTTGTAGAGGGAATCATGAACGGTGGCGCCACCACAGTCTTTTTACCCAACTTCGTGGGGTTTCCATCCCTCAGGGGGCTCCACAGCTCAACTGTTCAACCAAGGCGTACGCCCAGGAGTGTCAGCGCGCGCCGGAGCGCCCGCCGGGAGCGGTCTCCCGACGGGCGCCGTGACCCCCGATGCGCTGGTCAGTTGCCCCCGCCGCCGCAGCCACCGCCGCCCCCGCAGGACGAGCCGCCACCGCACGACGAGCCGCCACCGCAGGAGGAGTGCCCGCCGCCGCAGGAGTGATGGCCACCGTGGTGCCCCCCGGAGTGATGGCCGCCCGAGGACGACGACCCGCCGTCCCCGGCCCACCAGCTGCTCGTACCGGCGGCGCCCCCGCCCCCGTACGACCCCGACCTGCGGCCCGACTTGCGCCCCGCGCGAACGACGGCGCTCACGAAGACGACTGCGATCACCGCCAGGATGACGAAGAAGAACATGGCGTCACCCTCCTTCCGATTCCCCCGAAGCGGCCCCCCGTGGGCGCCTCGTGTGGTGCGTGAAGCAGGGATGCCCGGCCGTCTCACCAGCCAAAGCAGAGTTGAGGAAGTTCAGAGGGTTCTCTCGGGGCAACGGCCCCTGACCTGCACAGAATGGCAGGTCAGGGGACCGCCCGTGGGTCACTGGGCCGCCTGGGGGCCGTGATCTTCCTGGGAGTCGCGCTGAAACACCGTGTCGATGGCGTGGCGGGCCCTCTGGCGGCTGTCGGGCATCAGGTGGGCGTAGACCCGCAGCGTCAGCCCCGGGTCAGCGTGCCCCATGTACTCGCTGACGGCCTTGATGTTCTCGCCCGCGTCCAACAGCGCGGAGGCGTAGAAGTGCCGGAGCGCGTGCATGCCGTGCTCGCGCGCCAACTCGTACTTGCCGTTCTCATCCGCTTCCGGGGGGGGATGAGGCCCGCGACCGCCAGGGCGAGCTTCCACTCCTTGCCGTTGAAGTTGCTCCGCCACACCATGCCTCCTGATGTTGCAGCCACCGCCGGCAGGCGTTGAAGAGGCCACCCCCGCCCGGGCGGGGGTGGCCTCTTCGGCTCTTCAGGAGGGTCTCGGTACACGTGCCCCTCCCCCCTGAAGAGCCGTAGTGAGCAAAGTCAGAGCGGGGCGACCCCAACGGTGCTCGCCCCCCGTCTGCGCCTGGAAGACCCCAGAGCGGGCTTTCCAGGGCGACGCGGCATCAACCCCCCGACGGTTGGGCGCCGCGCGCAGCGAGCTGCCAAGGGCCCCGCGACCGGAGGTGGTCTCTTCGGCTTCCCACACTCGGGCTGTTCAGGACAAAGGGACGGTCCCGGATCAGGTGACGCCCGCCCGGTCCCTGCCACACTGATGGCACCGAGTTCAAGGGGGACGATGCAAATGAACTCAGGACCTGGCGGAGGCAACCAGCCCTCTTCGGCAGTAAATCTCAGTCGCGACATGAAGGTCGCGAAGAACCAATGGCGTCGAGGCATGGTCGCCTACGGCATCACCTATTACACGACCCGGGTGGTCTTGATCGTCGCATCAGCAATCGTGGCATCCGGCCGCAATCTGGCCGACAGTCCGTTCCATAACCTGTGGTACTACGTTCCGGCGCTGTCCCTCCTCGTAGCCATCGTCACGGCTCTCGACACTTGGCTGAAGCCTCAACAGAAGTGGCAGGGTTTCATGGAGTCCCGCGATGCGCTCGCTGATTTGTTCGTCAGGATCGATGGGGGGTTGCCGCTTGATGAGGCCAGGGAGCGGTTTTTTCAGCTTCGTCAGCGTCACCGCGAGGTGAACGTGTTCTGACAGTTCGGCAAGTGGCACCTTGCCGAGTCGCACCACACAACCTGGCGGCCGACGCGCGAGCGCAGCGAGCCGCCCAAGGGATGCGCGGCCGTAGGCCGCTCCTTCTCGCTCTCCCCCGCGACAGACCGACAGTCGGACGTGTCACGGCCCGACCCGATAGCGATCCGGCAGCGCCTCTCCCAGAGGCGCCGTACGGCCCGTTTCCGGTGCCTGCCCACATGCCCCGCTAGCCGCTAACGTACTGGTCACCAGCGGTTTGGCCGCTAGCAGTGCCACTATCGTTAGCACCTCTTGCCGCTATCGATAGCGGCAGGTCGGACCCCCGGGGCCGGGCCGTCTGTGGGCCGTCCGACAGCGGCCAACGACGACAGACGACAGTTGCCGACCACTCTCGCCCCGCTCAGAGGCGGTGCGTGGGGTGTCGTCGCAGGTCCCAACCCCTGAACGTAAGTTGAGGAACTCCAGAGCTTGGGCGCAGGATGACGGGCATGACCTCCAGCGCACGCCCCCTCCTCAACCGCCAGCTCGCCGAGTTCGGGACGACGATCTTCGCCGAGATGTCCGCCCTGGCCGTGAAGACCGGGTCGATCAACCTCGGCCAGGGTTTCCCCGACACGGACGGCCCCGAGGAGATCCGCGAGGCGGCGGTCCGCGCGCTGCGCGACGGACGCGGCAACCAGTACCCGCCGGGCCCCGGCGTCCCCGAACTCCGCACCGCGATCACCGCCCACCAGGAGCGCCGCTACGGCCTGTCCTACGACCCCGACGCCGAGGTCCTGGTCACGGCGGGCGCGACGGAGGCGATCGCCGCGGCGCTGCTGGCCCTGGTGGAACCGGGCGACGAGGTCATCGCCTTCGAGCCGTACTACGACTCCTACGCCGCCTGCATCGCGATGGCGGGCGGCACGCGGGTCCCGGTCACCCTGCGCCCCTCCGAAGGGCGCTTCCGCCTCGACCTCGACGAACTGCGCGCCGCCGTCACCGACCGCACCCGCCTCCTCCTGATCAACACCCCGCACAACCCGACCGGCACCGTCCTCACCCGCGAGGAACTCACCGCCATCGCCGAATTCGCCGTAGAACGCGATCTGTTGGTGATCACGGACGAGGTGTACGAGCACCTGGTCTTCGACGCGGCCGAGCACATCCCGCTGGCGACGTTCCCGGGGATGCGGGAGCGGACGGTGTCGATCGGCTCGGCGGGCAAGACGTTCTCGTTCACCGGCTGGAAGGTGGGCTGGGTGACGGGAACCCCGGACCTGGTCACGGCCGTACGCTCGGCGAAGCAGTTCCTCACGTACGTGGCGTCGGGCCCCTTCCAGTACGCGGTCGCGGAAGCGCTCTCCCTCCCCGACTCCTACTTCGACGCCTTCCGCGCGGACATGCTGGCCAAGCGGGACGTCCTGGCGACGGGTCTGACGCAGGCCGGCTTCGAGGTCTTCCGCCCGGCCGGCACGTACTTCATCACCACCGACATCCGCCCCCTCGGCCCCGAGCTCTCCAAGAACGGCGACGGCTTCGCCTTCTGCCGCGCGCTGCCCGAGCGCGCCGGGGTCGTCGCCATCCCGAACGCGGTCTTCTACGACCACCGGGAGGCGGGGGCGCCGTTCGTGCGGTTCGCGTTCTGCAAGAAGACCAGCGTGCTGGAGGAAGCTGCGGCCCGGCTCAAAGCACTTGGGAACTGACGGCCAGGGCGACGTCGCCGAGGGCGGGAAGGCGCGCAGGTCACTCGGCCTTGGGCGACCTCAGCCATGACTCGAAGTCGCTCAGGTGCTCGCCCATGGCTCCAAGAGACATCGGTGACGACTCGTATTGGGCTGAGAGGTTGACCTCGTACAGCTTGTAGGCGGGTTCGGTCTCCCGTGCCGCCGCGCACGCTTCCGCCAGTGCCCGAACCGCGCGCTTACGGTCGCCGGCTTCCACCGCCTCCACCAGATCGGGCCACAGCGTGTCGCCGATGTGGTCGACGAGCTCCTCGACATGGGCCGCCGCCCGGCGGGCACGGTCCTTGATCGCTTCCCGCTCGGCTTCGGCACGGTGCTCGGCACGGTGAGAGTCCCGTTCGTCAGAATCCGCCCAGGTATCGTCGTCCCAGATTTCCTCCCAGCGCTGGTCCGCCCGTGCCAGGTCTGCCTTGAAGTCCCGGTCCAGGTCCTCCTGTGTGAGGCGTGGATGCTCACCGGCGTCGCTCTTCTCGAACGCCGAAAGCGGCAGAGTGAAATCAGGCACGGGTTCATCATCGCGAAGTGCGGTGAGCAGCAGCACGGCGTCGATCGCGGGAAGGACCTCCTCCACGTCCACCATTCCTCGCAGGGATGCGACGGACTGCTCGACGGCCGCGTAGTCGTACTCGGCGATCTGGTTGTCGAGATCGCCGTGCAGTTCGAGGACGGCGCCGCCGATCGTCTCGATCTCGTCCATGCGCGCCGCAATCTCCGTGTCGAGACGCTCCACGATCTGCCGCAGCATTCGGACGTCCTTGACCTCATCCTCCAGCTCAGTTACGGCTCTGGCCAGCTCACCCATTCGGTCCCCCTCTGTCTCAGCTGTCGCCAACCTCCCCTGCAGGCAGGGTAGTTACGAAGGCTGCGCGATCCGCTGCCATCCGGCCACGGGCAGACCGCCCCCGTGGCTCATGTTGACGGCGTTTGTCGCGCTATCGGCGCCACAGGCACAAGAATGAACTGATAACCGGCATTATCAACTACACGCATGCGCTGAAATCTGGATCGGCGTATCGTCCTGTGACGACGGGTGAAAACCGCAGAGGAAGAGCCGACGACGTGCGGCATGGGCGGCCGACCCGCCGACCGGAGCAGGCGATACGCGACAAGAGATGGACGGGGAAAGGGTGCACATCGTGGTCACTGACGCGTCGGACACGACACCGACTTCCCCGGTACCCCTCCTGGTGTCCATGTCCGAGATCGCCGCTTTCGCACGAGTGAAGCGCCCCGTCGTGTCGACCTGGCGTCGACGCCACCCGGACTTCCCCGCTGCCTCGTCCGAGAACTCGGCAAGGCCGCTGTTCGACGGTGCGCAGGTGGCCGAGTGGTTGATCGGGTCCGGCCTGGGAAACGCCAACCCGACTGAACTCCGGTCCGAGCTGGCTCTGTTCGGCATCATCGCGCTCCGGGAGCGATTCACTCCGTGGCAGCTTGTCGAGACCCTGGGAAGCCTTCTGTGCCTGCGCCGCCTCGACCGTGGCCGACCGCTGACCAGCGCCACGAGCGGTCTGCTCAGCGATGCGGAAGCGGACGAGACTCTGTGGTCCGCCGTGCTGCGTCGCGCCGAACGGATCGACGCGGAGGACGATTTCGTCCTCCGGGAACTCCGCTCCCTCGACGCCACCGCGGCCCCGCTCGCCCGCCTCGCCGAGGACCTGGTCGAGGCCGCCTACGACGAGCGCGGCGCCTACGAGTGGCTGCTCGCCGCCCGTTCCCGGCTCGGCCTGGACTCTCTCGCCGCCGACGCCGTCGCCCCCGAGTTGCGCCGCCTGCTCACCCAGCTCACCGACCTCCGCGTCCGGCTGGAGCACGGCGAGTCCCTCACCCTCGCCGACCCGCACGCCCGCGCCGGCGACCTGCTCGTCGCGCTCCTCGACGACGCTGAGAACCGCGAGACCGTCAAGGCCCTGGCTGCCGACCCCGACGAGCGGCTGGCCCGCATCACCCGCCGCCGTTTCCTCCTCGCCGGGGTCGCCGAACTCGACCTCGATGTCCAGACGGGCCCCGACCTGGAGGAACGCCTGGCGGACCCGGATCTCATCGTCACCCAGCTTCCGTACCGCCCCGGCGAGGACCGTTCCGTGGTCGCAGCCCTGGCGCAGGTCGAGCGCATCGCCGATCTCCTCCGCCCCGGCTGCACGGCCCTCGTCCTGGGCCCGGCGGCCGCGCTCGTGGACGAACTCAAGGACACCGAGGCGTCCCAGCTCCGCTCGACCCTCCTGCGCGGCAACGTCGTCGAGTCGGTCATCGCGCTCCCCGGCGGCGTCCTGCCCTTCCGCCCTGGTTACCGCCCCGCACTGTGGACGCTCACCCGTGATCCCGTCCCCGCGGCGGAGGGCAAGGTCCTACTGGCCGACATCAGCTCTGAGCAGCTCACGGCGGATGTGCGCGTGCGGCTGGCCGAGGACGTCCTTCTTTTTCGGACGGAAGGTTTCGAGGCGCTCGACGGCCACGAACCGCGCTACGGCCGCGTGGTCCCCGTCGCCGTCCTGGACCGGGCCTTCGGCGGTCCGCTGACCCCGCCCGCGCCGCCCGCCGCAGCAATCTGGTCCGACACGGTCAAGGAACGCCCCGCCCTGATCGCCGAGGCGGAGGCGCGCCTGGAGCGCGCAACGGCGGACACCCT
This sequence comes from Streptomyces sp. W16, assembly GCF_033194735.1. Classification (NCBI taxonomy): domain Bacteria; kingdom Bacillati; phylum Actinomycetota; class Actinomycetes; order Kitasatosporales; family Streptomycetaceae; genus Streptomyces; species Streptomyces sp. W16. The sequence goes on along the minus strand of NZ_JAWOAI010000055.1, from coordinate 13,272 downwards.
CACGTACGACAACGAGCAGGGCCCGTACCGAGGAGGCGTTCTGCGCCGGGACGGACTCCTTCCCCCGCGCACCACCCTCGGCAAACTGACCGCAGGACGCAGGGTGACCCGGCTCCCCGGCCACCGCATCGACGACCGGCACCTCACGGCGGAGGGCCACCACACCGTCCTCGGCCCCGAGGAGATCATGGGCGAACGGCCCCTGGGCGAGCGCCGCGTCGACCGGCTGGTCCTGGCCACCGAGTACGACCGGGTGGCGCTCACCGAACCTGACGACATCGTCTACACCCTCACGCCCCGCCTCGGCCTGTACATCGACTACGACGGATTCTCGGTGGTCGCCTTCCCGGCCCGCGTCCTCCGGGTCAATCCCGACGCGACCCGCCCGTTGACTCCGCGCGTCCTGGCGGCCCTGCTCGGCGCAGCCCGAGGTACTGCTCGCAGCCCCAGCGCGGTACGCCCCGCCCGCCGTATCGAGGACTACCAGCTCCCCGACCTCGACCCGGGCGAGGTACGCCGCTTCGACGCTCTACTGGCGGAGACCGAACACCGTGAACGCCTGTTGCGCGCGCAGTCCGACACACTCGCCGAAGCCCGCAACCTGACCATCGCGGGCCTGGCGGACGGCACACTCACGCTCACCGATCCGCCGCCCACCAGACGCGCCAACCGCACATAGCCCGCCACCCACGCCCAACTACGCCCACCCTCCGATCAGTTGGAAGAAGGAACGATGCCACCCCGCAAGCGAGCCGCGGCAGCCGCCGGACAGGGCGAACTGCTCAGTGTCTCCAGTACCAAGGAGATCCAGGACATCCTGTGGAAGGCCGCGGACAAGCTCCGCGGTTCCATGGACGCCGCCCAGTACAAGGAGTTCGTGCTCGGCCTGGTCTTCCTGAAGTACGTCTCCGACGCCTTCGCCGAACGCCGCGAGGAGTTGGCGGCCGACCCCGAGTTGGCCCAGATCCCGGAGCACCGCCGCGCGGCCTTCCTGGAGGAGAAGGACGAATACACGGAGAAGAACGTCTTCTGGGTGCCACCGACCGCCCGTTGGGACCACATCTCCGAGAACGCGGCCAGCGCGGAGGGCGGCGTCGGCGCACTCCTGGACACGGCCATGGACGAGGTGATGAAGGCCAACAAGGCCCTCACCGGCGTCCTCCCCAAAATCTTCAACCGCGACAACGTCGACCAGAAGCGCCTGAAGGAACTGGTCGACCTGATCAGCGACGCGCGCTTCACCGGTCACGGCGACCGCCCGGCCCAGGACGTGCTGGGCGAGACCTACGAGTACTTCCTTGGTCGCTTCGCGAGGGCGGAGGGCAAGCTCGCCGGCGAGTTCTACACGCCCGCGAGCGTGGTCCGCCTGCTCGTCGAGGTGCTGGAGCCGTACGAAGGGCGGGTGTACGACCCGGCATGCGGCTCGGGCGGCATGTTCGTGCAGAGCGGCAAGTTCGTCGAGAAGCGGCGCGGCAAGGACCACACGCACGACATCGCGGTCTACGGCCAGGAGGCCAACGAGCGCACCTGGCGCCTGGCCAAGATGAACCTCGCCATCCACGGCATGGACCCGAAGGGCGTCGGCGACCGCTGGGGCGACACCTTCGCCGAGGACAAACTGCCCGACCTCAAAGCCGACTTCGTGATGGCCAACCCGCCGTTCAACATGTCGGACTGGGCGAGGAAGACGGACGATCGGCGATGGAGGTACGGGGTCCCGCCGCAGTCGAACGCCAACTATGCGTGGCTCCAGCACATCGTCTCGAAGCTGGGCGACCGGGGCAGCGCAGGCGTGGTCCTGTCCAACGGGTCCATGTCGTCGAAGCAGTCGGGCGAGGGCGAGATCCGGGCGGCGATGCTCGAAGCGGACATCGTGTCCTGCATGATCGCGCTGCCAGGCAATCTTTTCCGTACTACGGCGATCCCGGCCTGCCTGTGGTTCCTGACGAAGGACAAATCCGCACAGAACGCGATGGCGTTGGAGGACCGGCGGAGCCAGGTGCTGTTCATCGACGCACGGGCAATGGGCACGATGGTCGACCGCACCGAGCGGGTCCTCACGGAGGAGGACCTGGAGAAGATCTCCGACACGTACCACGCATGGCGGGGCACGGAGTCGGCGAAGAACAAGGGGCTTTCGTACGAGGACGTGCCGGGTTACTGCTACAGCGCGACGCTGGAGGAGATCGAGAAGCACGACTATGTGCTGACGCCAGGGCGGTATGTGGGTGCGACGGAGGTCACGGAAGACCCGGACGCGGAGCCGGTAGAGGAACGGACCGCGCGGCTGACCAAGCAACTGTTCGAGCATCTGGATGAGTCGGCTCGGTTGGATGCGGTGGTGCGGGAGCAGTTGGGGAGGCTGGGTTGAGCAACTGGGAGACGATGACGATCGGACAGCTCGGACGCGTCGTCACAGGGGCGACACCACGAACAGGTGACAACAGGGCATGGGGGGACCAGGTTGACTTCGTCACCCCCACGGAGATGAGCTACTCAGACCGCGCGCCCTCTGGATGCCGACAGCTCTCCGAAGATGGCCTGAATACGATGCGGCGAAGGCTCGTACCGGCAGGGTCTGTACTGTTCGCCTGTATCGGATTCTCCACCGGCAAAGTGGCCCGCACCTCCCGTCCCGCTGTCACAAATCAGCAGATTAATACGCTGATCCCTGATTCCTCAGTTGTCGACTCAGGGTTCGCCTACTACATGCTGCGGTATCGCGCGGTAGACATTCGGAGAATCGCCAGCGGTTCAACTACACCGATCGTAAATAAATCGACGTTCGCGGCATTTTCTATTTCCGTCCCCGGACTGCCGGAGCAGGCGTCGATCGCAGAGGTCCTTGGTGGACTGGACGACAAGATTGCGATCAACGAACGCATCACATCCACCGCCGAAAATCTCTGTCGGGCTATCTTTTCGGATCAGTCATGGGCCGTACGTACGAGCGTTGAGGGGATCGCGACCTTGCGCAAGGAGCAAGTTACGCCAGCAACTCTGACCGAGTTGAACGTAGCCCATTACAGCCTGCCCGCGTTCGACTCGGGCGCAATGCCGGAGATCGCTGAGCCTCGATCCATCAAGAGCGCAAAGTATCTGATTCGTCAACCATCGGTTCTTTTTTCGAAATTGAATCCCGAGATCCCTCGGGTGTGGAATGTTTCCCCGGATCAGGGAATTTCAGCCCTCGCATCCACCGAGTTCCTTGTGCTGGAGCCGCGAAACGGAGTGAGCACGGCCGAACTATGGGCGGTCCTATCTCAACCTGGGCTGCTTGGCGGCCTCGTCGCCAAAGTGACCGGTACCTCCAAGAGCCATCAGCGAGTGCAACCATCTGAGGTAATGAATTCTGCTGTCGTTGACCCGCGTGAACTTGGGGACACACGAGGGCATGTACGGGCATTGGTTGATCGTGCCATGCAAGCACGCAGGGAGTCCCGCGTCCTAGCCACGCTCCGCGACGCCCTACTTCCCCAACTGATGTCCGGCAAGCTCCGCATCCGAGACGCCGAGAGAATCGTGGAGGACACCGTATGACCACCGAAAGCGGCAGCGAGCACATTCCCGCTCACCTCGACGCCAAAATGACCGAGTCCACCTGGGAGCACCTAGCCCTCGACGAACTCGGTCAACTCGCCTGGGAGATCAAGCCCGGCAAGGACCTCGCCCCCGGCACCGGCCACCGCCGTGACTGGGACGACCTGATCCTCCACGACGAACTCCAGCTGGCCATCGAGAAGCTGAACCCGGACCTGACCTCAGCCGCCGTCCACGAAGCGCTCGTCATCGCCACCGACCCCGCCTCCCGAGAGGCGTATCCCGAGAACCGGCAGGCGCACGAGCACCTCACCGCCGGCGTCCGGCTGGCGTACACCGACGAGTTCGGCGCCGAGCAGACGCCGACCGTCCGGCTCGTCGACTTCACCGACCCCGGCGCGAACAGCTTCCTCGCCGCCAACCAGGTCACCGCCCGGGAGACCGACGGCAGTCACCGCCGCTTCGACATCGTGCTGTACGTCAACGGCCTGCCGCTGGCCGTCGTAGAGCTGAAGAGCGCCTCCGACGAGAACGCGACCCTCAAGTCCGCGCACGCCCAACTCCAGACGTACGTCTCGGAGTTCCCGATCGCGTTCCGCTACAACGTCCTCTGTCTCGTCTCGGACGGCATAACCGCCAAGTACGGCACCGTCTTCACGCCGTACGAACACTTCGCGCCCTGGAACGTCGACGACGAGGGCTTGCGCGTCGACACCAACGAGCCCGGATACGACGGCCTCGACGCGCTGAACCTGGCCCTCCACGGCGTGTTCACGCAGGACCGGTTCCTCTCCCTCACCCGCAGCTTCGTCAACTTCCCCCCGCCCAAGCCTGGCGAGCCCCTCTCCGGCAAGCGGATCGCGAAGCCGCACCAGTACTTCGCGGTCAACAAGGCGGTGGACGCGGTCGTCGAGGCGTCACGCGAGAGCGGGCAGGCCGGCGTCGTCTGGCACACGCAGGGTGCGGGCAAGTCGGAGGAGATGGTGGAGACGGCCGCGCTCGTCTCCCGCCACCCGGCGCTGAACAACCCCACCATCGTCGTCATCACCGACCGCAACGACCTCGACGACCAGCTCTACGACACCTTCCAGGACAGCAGGACGCTACTCGGCCAGGAACCCCTCCAGGTCAACACCCGTGAAGAGCTGCGGACCGAGCTGAAGAGCCGCAACGTCGGCGGGATCGTCTTCACCACCCTCCAGAAGTTCGGCCTGAGCAAGGAGGAGAAGGACGCCGGCAAGTCGCACCCCCTCCTCTCCGAGCGCCGGAACATTCTCGTCATCGTCGACGAGGCGCACCGCTCGCACTACGACAGCCTCGACGGGTATGCCCGCCATCTGCGCGACGCCCTCCCGTACGCCACCCTGCTCGCCTTCACCGGCACGCCGATCTCCAAGGCCGAGGCCGACACCCGTGCCGTCTTCGGGGAGTACATCGACGTCTACGACCTGAAGCGCGCCGTCGACGACGGGGCTACGGTCCGCGTGTTCCACGAGCCGCGTGTCATAGAGCTCGACCTGATCAAGGATGTCGACCCGGACAAGCTCGACGAGCAGGCCAACACCCTGACCGAGGGCATGGACGACGCCGAACGCCGCCGCGCCATCAAGTTCGCCACGGCGATGAACACCGTCTATGGCGCCCCCCACCGGATAGCGACCCTCGCCGACGACCTGATCGCCCACTGGGAGGAGCGCCGGGAACTCGTCAAGCCGGACCTCGGCGGCCCCGGCAAGGCGATGGTCGTCTGCTCCACCCGCGAGATCTGCGTGCGGCTCTTCGACGCGCTCGCCGAGCGGCGGAAGGGCTGGGTGAGCAAGGAAGCCAAGCAGGGTGTCATGAAGATCGTTTTTCACAGTGATCCCTCCGACGAGAAGCACCTGCGCGAGCACGCCCTACGGCCGTCACAGCAGAAGATCATCCAGGCCCGCGCCAAGGACCCGGACGACGAACTTGAGTTGCTCATCGTCCACTCCATGCTTCTCACCGGCTACGATGCACCGCCCATCCACACCCTGTACATGGACCGCCCGATGCAGGGCGCCAACCTGATGCAGGCCCTGGCTCGCGTCAACCGCCGCTTCCGGGGCAAACAGGACGGCCTCCTCGTCGGCTACGCGCCCCTGACCGACAGCCTCACCAAGGCCATGCGCGAGTACTCGGACCAGGACCGCGAGGACCAGACGCTGGGCGCGGACATCGAGCGTGCCATCACCGAGGTCAAGAACGAGCTGTCGACCATCAAGGGGCTGCTGGCCGGGAGCCGCTGGAGGAAGTGGCTGGCCGACACGGGCCGTCCCGACGCCCGCATCCGCGCCCTGCGATTGACCGCCGACTTCCTGCTGGATCCGAAGAACCTGGGCAACAAGGTCGAGCCCGGCGCCAAACCGCTCTCCGTCCGCTTCAAGGACAGCGCCGCCCGGCTTGATCGCTTCTACCGCGTCTGCGCGATGAGCCGCGAGATCTCCGAACGCTGCGAGGACCTGGACGACTGGCGTCGTGACATCGCCTTCTTCAGCGAGGTCCGGGCCTGGATGATCAAGATCGACGCAGCCCGGCGCGAGGCGAGCGGGGAGCCGCTCAGCGCCGAGGTCCAGCGCTACCTCCAGGCCCTGGCCGCCTCGGTGGTCGACGCCGACGAGATCACCGACCTGTACGCGGAGGCCGGGATCGGCCGGCTGGACATCACCCGCATCAACGAGGCGCAGTTGCGCAAGCTGGCGAACTCCGAGACCCCGCACCTGGTCACCGAGGCGCTGCGCCGCCTGATCCAGCAGAAGATGCGCGAGGTGACAAAGCACAACGTCGTCCGGAACGAGAGTTTCTCCAAGCGCCTCGACGACCTGATGAAGCGGTACATGCTCCAGCAGCTCACCAGCGCGCAGGTCATCGCCGAACTGGCCGCCCTGGCAAGGGAGGTGTCGGCGGAGGCTCGCCGCGGCGAGAAGTTCGACCCGCCGCTCAGCCACGCCGAGCTGGCCTTCTACGACGCGGTCGCGCACCGCGACATGGCCGAGGCGATGGAGGGCGGCGACGACACCCTTGCCAAGATCGCCCGTGCCCTCGTCAAGGACATCCAGAAGAACCTCTCCGTCGACTGGCTCTCCCGCGAGCCCGTCCGGGCGAAGCTGCGCACCCGCATCCGCCGCGTGCTGGCGATGTTCGACTACCCGCCGGAGGAGGAGCGCGAGGCGATCGATCTCGTCCTCAAGCAGATGGAGATCGTGGCCGCGCTGTGGGCGCCCGCGGCGAAGTAGCTTGGGCCGTGGGCGGGCTGTCCCGAGGGGCACCCGCCCATCAGGGCGGCCAGGTGCGCTCAATCCGGTCGTGCCGCAGTGCGTACGCCGCCGGGCCACCTTTCTCGACGGCCCGGTGGATCGCGTCACGGCGTGCGACGAGCCGCTCGACCATCTCTGCGCTGCGGAGCTGCTGGTTGTCCAGGTAGAACAGCACCGCCTCGCGCTCCAGGACAGGCCTGATCTCCAGGTCCCGGGTCTTGATCCGCCCGTCCTTCGACAGGGGGATCCATGACCGGTCGAGGCCGTGAGTGATCCACTCCTCGTCAGGAACGTCCTGTCCGTCGTCCGGGAAGACGTCCCCGATGCGGTGAACAGCCCACCCGCAGGCTCTCAGCCCCTCGGCGACACGGCGGCCGAGATTCCGGTCGAGGAAGAACTCAGGCGGCAAGGTGCACCACTGCCTGGCAGAGCGCGTCCACCTGCTCAGGCGTCATGTCGTAGTCGTACGCGATGTCCTCGACGCTCTCCCCGGCCTCCCACAGGTCGGTGATGGCCTGGACCGTGACGCGGTTGGCAGCCACCACGGGGAGACCGTGGCCGAACCTCGGATCGATCACGACGGGGACGGAGTCCGGGTACTGCCTCAGTCGCAGGCTGGAGGGGAAGTCGTCGCCCGGTTCCCAGGTGAGGTAGCGGAGATAGTCGGAGACCACTTCCTGGATGGGGACCTGGCCGTCGCGGGCTCTGCGGAGATCCCCCCAACCGTGCTCGATGAAGATGTCCACGCCGTCTGTGGCAATCCGCTTGGACACGAGGCCGTAGGGGGTGTCGAAGGCGTCCCGGACAGCGGCAGCCGCCTCCCTGATCTCGCTCATGCGGAGTCCCAGGGAACGCAGAGAACGAAGGACGTGAGCCTCGGCCACCGCGATGAACGGTACCGAAGGCTGCCCCTTGCGTACCGGCTCGACCTGGTGGACCAGTGGCGCTCCGGCGGCCCTGCCCTTCAGCCACGACGTGAGAGTCGACTGCGGGATCTCAAGGTAGGAGGCCGTTTCCGTGGGCGTCAGAAGCCCGTCCTGGAACCTGTCGACCATGCCCCACCTCCTCTTGGCGCTGAGTTTCGCATCGTCGCACATCAAGCCTCCCACCTGCGGGTGGACCGCACACCCAGTCATTGGCTCAGCCGGCCGCACGGAGTTGGTCCCGGGATCGGCAGTCCCGGCAGCGGCCGGGTTCCGCCGCACGGATTCCCCGGTCGCAGCCATCGCAGTTCCGCATGGGCACGACCGCCGGTCGTACGGAGGGTTCCGCGCCGCCGACCGGTGCGGGCAGGGCAAGCGGAGTCTCCTTGAGCCGGTGGGCGAGGATGCCGGCCGGGCGGGTCAGGAAGTGGTCCGGGAGCCGTGCGGTGAGGTGGTCCGTGATGTGTGTGGGCAGGAGGCCTGCCGCGAGCCACCGGGTGACGGCCGGGGCAAGGCGGGCGGCTTCCTGCGCGGACAGGACGAGGCGGGGGTCGACCCGGCGCAGTGCGGCGAGTACGGCGACGGCCTGCGGGTCGGCTTCGGCGAGCGGGATCGGTGCCTCCGCCTCGGCATGCACGGACGCGGCCACCATTTCCTCCGCAGGTGCGGACGCGGGTGTGACCGCAGCGGCGGCCTGTTTCCGGGGCCGACGCGGCTCCGGCGGCTCGGGAAATTCGTCCGGGTCCGGGTCCGGAGCGCCGCCGGGGACGTCGTAGAAGTACGTCCGGATACGGACCTCCCCGGAGGGCGTTCGCTCGCGGCGGCGCTCCAGGTATCCGGCTGCTTCGAGTTCCCTGAGCGCCCGCGAGATCAGGATCTCGCCCTCGGTGAAGTGCTCGCACAAGGCAGTGATGGTCACGGACGAGCCATCAGGCAGTGAGGAGATGTACGCCGCGACGCCGACTGTGACCGCGCTGCCGCGTCGCTGGGCGAGGGCGTTGGAGATCACGGTGAAGTCGGCCGTGAGGCGGGTGCGTACGTGAATCACGCCGGAGGTCGGAGCTCCGGCGTCGGCGCACAGGCGCGCGTTAGACTGCGGGTCAGCCATCGGGAAGGTGCTACTTCCTGGTTGGTCAGGCCCTCGATCGGGACGGGAATCCCGGCCGGGGGCCATTTCTATTTGCGGTTGTTGGGGCGAACGTAACCGTCCGTATCCCACCCCTGCAAGCCGGTCACTCGAACGGGTGACGCGGGCTTCGCGGCCGGGGAGGGTGGGCGGGCGGGTAGTTCTTTCCCCCGGTTCTTTGGGGAGGTCAGTGGCCTGCCGGACCCTCGCGGACAAGGGCCCGGTGAGCCCACAAGACGGAAGGCAGCCAGGACCCGGCCGCCTCAGGGACGGTGGTGTCAGGCCTTCCACTCGCCTATGAAGGCGGCCCAGGAGGCGGTTTCGAAGCACAGAGCCGGGCCGTGCGGGGCCTTGCTGTCACGGACCGGGACGACGGCCCGGAACCCGTCGGCCACCTCCACGCAATCGCCCCCCTCTTGATTGCTGTAGCTGCTCTTGCGCCAGGCGGCGCCGTCCAGTTCGGGAAGGGACCTTCGCTCCGCGGTGGTTGTCCTCGATCAGGGATCGGATCATGTCGAGTGACATGAGCGGGGGCAGGGCCGCCGCCCGCAGCCGATCGAAGGTCAGCGCGAAACCGAGCCGTCCGGCATGGTGAGCACCGTGAGCGAGTCCCCATGACATCGTGCTCGCCCTGATCGAACAGCAGCACCTGTACAGTGATACGAGGCTCCGTCATGGTCCTTAGCAAGCGCACCAGTTGCTCCAGCATCACCACTCGGCCACCGACCGGGCGCCTGAGCACCGCCTCGTCGAGGACCACCCGCAGTTCGGGCCGATCGGGCGCACCGAATCGCCCCTGTCGTCCCATGCGAAGGGCGAGCCGCTCTTCCAACTGCTCTTCGCTGCCAAGAGTTCGACCGACTCTCAGCAGCGCCCGCGCGTAGTCCTGCGTCTGCAACAGGCCCGGCACCACATGCGCCGCGTACTCACGGATGGCCACCGCGTGCGCCGAGTACTCCATGAACTTCCGCGACCAGTCCGGAAACGCCTCCCGGTAGACACACGGCCACAGGTCGGTCAACAGTCGTCCGCGCCGAGGGCCACGTCCAGCACACGCGTCAGCTCCGGCGTCGGCCTCGCTCCGGAAGCCCGCTCGATCTGCGTGATCCGCGAGCTCACCACATGCGCCTTGACACCGAGTTCGACCTGGGTCAGTCCGGCCACGATACGGAGCCTGCGCACCCGCGAGCCGAACAGCGCCGCCATCGACACGCTGGGGTCAACTCCGTTGACCAAAGCGTCACTTACGTTCCTTACGGGACGAAAAGTAAGGCTGTGTCACCTGTCGAGCGTAGGGCGACCGGACGACTCTTGAGGACGGAACATGACGACTCGCGTACATCGCGGTACACCTCAGCTCGACGGACAAGGACGGACCAGCCGTGCCGACAGGAACGGCCACTGCGGGAGGCGAGTCGCGTGAACTCCCCTCATACGCAGAGCAGTTCGTCTCCTCGCCGCAAGGTGCGCAACCCGCCCGACACCTCGCCGTCCGGCACATGGAGGAGTGGGGCCACCCGCCGACGTCGTACCCCGAGGGTGAGTCAGGTCGAGGACTGTTCCTGGTGGGCGTCCTGGCCGTGCGCTGGGCGTCGGCCCGTGGGCAAGACGGTGTGGGCGGAGGTGCCAATCGAAACGGCAATCATGCTTGATATAACAAAATCTCGATAACCTGGGTTATCGCCAAAATATTGGAAGTAGCGAGTTCTCTGTCTCTAGCGTCTGTCCTGTCACACAGACCACGGGAGAGCGGAGAGCGCCATGACGGAACACCCCGAGCAGAACGCGACCTCGGAGAACATCGCAGAGCAGGCCGGGCAGGCCACCGGCAGCGGCGAACCCTCGACGCTCACCCGGCTGACCGGCCGCCTCGAAGCGTCCGCCCTCGCCGAGGCGACCAAGGAGATGCTTCGTGAGGCGCTGGGCGGCGCGTCCGAAGTCGACGCGGACGCGCCCGCCGGCCCGCACCCGGACCACCGGGTGTTCCTCGAATCCATCAGCGTCAGCGGCTTTCGAGGGATCGGCCGCACGGCGCGGCTGCCGTTGACCGCGAAGCCCGGCGTCACCCTGGTCGTCGGGCGCAACGGTTCGGGGAAGTCCAGCTTCGCCGAGGCGGCCGAGACCGCGTTCACCGGCCGCACCGCCCGCCTCGACAAGCAGCGCGGCGAGGTGTGGCGCCGGCACTGGCGCAACCTGCACGACGGGGCCGACCCGAAGGCCGAGGTCCGCCTGACCATCGCGGGCGACACCCGGCCGTCCACGCTGACCTGCACGTGGCCGGGCGACGACGTCACCGCTCCCGAGGTCGAGTTCAGGCGGCCGGGTCACGGTCGGCGGCCCTTCGCGGCCGTCGGCTGGGAGCGGGCGCTGAACGACTACCGGCCCTTCCTGTCGTACTCCGATCTCGACAAGGTCGTCACCGGCAGGCCCAGCGAGCTGTACGACTCGATCGCCACCATCCTCGGGCTCGGCGAGCTGACGGCCGCGGACGAGCGGCTCCAGGCCGTCGAGAAGGCGCTCAACTCCGCGGTGAAGACGGCCGAGGCGGAACTGCCCGCACTCGTCGAGACGCTGTCCTCGCTGGACGATCCCCGGGCGGGACGCGCGCTCGCGGCCGTCAGCGGGGCGGGCACTCCCGACTTCGACGAGCTGGACGGCCTCGTGACCGGACTGCCCGACGCGGACGACGACCGTCTGAGGGAGCTGCGCGCGACCATGGAACTGGCCGGTCCTGACCTCGACTCGGTCGGCGCGGCCGTGGACCGCCTGCGCGAGGCCGTCGCCGTACTCGACGATGTACGAGCCTCGGGTGCCGAGGACGCCCACCAGCGCGCCGAACTGCTGGACAGGGCCCTGGACCACAGCCGTCGGCACGCGGACGAGGACAACTGCCCGGTGTGCGGGTCGGTCCGGGCGCTCGACGAGGCATGGGCCGCGCGGGCCGCCGAACAGGTGGCGGCCCTGCGCGGGGAGGCCGCCGCCGCGCAGGAGGCCCGCACGGAAGTGCGGGACGCAGTGGACGCCATCCGCTACCTCGTCACGCGGGTCCCCGCGTGGCTGCCCGCCCCGCTGGTCGTTCCGTGGGAGGAGTGGGCGGCCTGCCGGGCGATCGACGACGCCGAGCGGCTCGCCGCCCGCGCCGAGACTGCCGCGCTCGTTCTCGCCGATGCCTGCGCGGCCCTGTGGGAGGAGGCCGCGCGGGAGTTGGAGAAGCTCGACGAGCAGTGGCGGCGCTGCGTCACCCGCCTCGCCTCCTGGCTCGACCGGGCCCGGACCGCGCACGCCGGCAAGCCCCGGCTTCGTCAGGTCAGGGCAGCCCGCAAGTGGCTCAAGGAGGCGTGCGCCGAATTGCGCGAGGAACGGCTGCGGCCCTTCGAGGACTACTCTCAGCGGACCTGGGAGGAACTGCGCCAGCAGAGCAACGTCGACCTGCGCACCGTACGCCTGTCCGGCGGCGAGAAGGCCGCCGTGCGCAAGCTCGTGATGGACGTGTCCGTGGACGGCGCGGAGGCCGCCGCGCTGGGCGTCATGAGCCAGGGCGAGCTGCACTCCCTCGCGCTCTCGCTCTTCCTGCCGCGTGCCGCCGCGCCGGACAGCCCCTTCGGGTTCGTCGTCATCGACGACCCCGTGCAGTCCATGGACCCCGCGAAGGTGCACGGTCTCGCCAGGGTCCTCCACGACCTCGGCGGGACCCGCCAGGTCGTGGTCTTCACCCACGACACGAGGCTCCAGCGGGCCTTCACCAACCAGGAACTCCCGGTGACGGTCCTGGAGGTGGAGCGGGAGGCGCGTTCGGCGGTGACCGTGCGCCGGGTGACCGATCCGGTCGGCCAGGCGCTGAACGACGCACGCGCCCTCGCCCGTACGCCGAACCTCCCGCCGGTCGCCATGACCCATGTACTGCCCGGCCTCTGCCGTACCGTCCTGGAGCGGGCCTTCTCCGAGGCCGCGTGGTTGCGGCTGCACCGCGCCGGACTGACCGAGCACGAGGCGGAGAAGACCTTTGGTGCCGCGGTCACTCTGATGGACATCGCCGCTCTGGGGCTCTTCGGAGACGCGTCCAGGACGGGAGACGTCTACCGCGAGCTGCGCAAGCGATGTGGTCCCGGGGCAGTGAGCCTCGTCCGGCAGTGCCAGGAGGGCTCGCATCCGTCCGGTACCTCGATGCCCGACCCCCGCCGGTTCGTGGACGACATCAAGGCCGTCGCCCAGACCGTGCGCAAGCCGGAGGAGACCACCCCGTGAACGCGACGATCCGTCAACTGCTCGACACCGCGGATCTGCTCATCGAGGACAACGGTGGTAGGGGAACCACCGGTCCCGGCACGGGCGGGACCGGTGGTGCGGGGGCCGACGCGTCCGTACCCTCCGCGCTCACCGCCACCGCGGCGAGCCGGTGCCGCGG
>NZ_JAWOAI010000054.1:0-30134 GCF_033194735.1 Streptomyces sp. W16 | reverse complement strand
CTCCGTGCCGTCCGGCCCCGTCGAGGCGTACGCACACGCGTCGGCCGCCGCCGGGCCCGCCGGTGCGCCCGCCAGCAGCCAGGTCAGCGTCACCAGGGTCAACACCCTTGCGGCAAGGGCGGTTCGGGTCGGTTCGGGTCCATGCACGACGGAGATCATGAGGCCTCGCGGGCCCGCGCGTGGTGTGGCGCGAACGGATTGCCCCGAAGGAGTGGACGGCGCAGTGCGACGGTTTGACGATCCGATTGTCGGAGGTGGCCGGATGCGTACGCGCATACGAGAGCGGTGCCGTGTCACGAGCGTCGGAAAGAAATTTGTGCGGCCGTTGAACACTTCCGTGGTCCCCACCCGTACCTAGGACCGTGCGGCGGCACAGACGGGCGCTGCAACATCCAGGTGATTATGGGGAGTTGACGATGAAGACCTCCTGGCGGAGCGCCTCACTCGCGGCGACGGCCGTGTCCGTCATGGCGTTGACGGCGGCGTGCGGTTCGGAAAATGTGACCACACCTTCCTCTGCGGCACAGAACGTCGGTGCCACGGCGGCGGCCGGAGGTTATGGCAGCGTGGGGGCCGCCACGTCGAGCCCCAGCACCGGTTCGGCCAACGGTTACGGCGCCGACGGCCAGCAGGCCGCCGCCGCGGAGCCCGCGGGCCAGCTGACCGTTGCCAACAACCCCGACCTCGGCAAGGTGTTGAGCGACGGGGCCGGTCTCACCCTCTACCGTTTCGACGCCGACACGGCCAGTCCCCCCAAGTCGAACTGTGACGGCGACTGCGCCACCACCTGGCCGCCGGTTCCCGCCGACGACGCCACTGCCGGTGCCGGTATCGACAAGTCCCTCATCGGCGAGGTGACCCGCACCGACGGCACCAAGCAGCTGACCATCGGCGGCTGGCCCGCCTACCGTTACGCCAAGGACGTCAACGCCGGTGACGTCAACGGCCAGGGCGTGGGCGGCAAGTGGTACGCGCTCGCCCCCGACGGCAAGAAGGCGACCCTCGCCTCGCTGCCCGGCCTCTCCGTCCGCAAGGACGCCAAGCTCGGCGACATCGTCGTCGACAAGAACGGCCACACGGTCTACCGCTTCCTCAAGGACAAGGCGTGGCCGAAGTCGGTCTCGAACTGCGTCGGCGCCTGCGCCGAGAAGTGGCCGGCGGTCGGCATCGTCTCGGCGAACGACACCAAGGGCGTCGAGAAGAAGGGCCTCATGGGCTTCACCCGGTCCGACGGCGCCAAGCAGATGACCGTCGACTGCTGGCCGATCTACACCTTCTCCGGTGACACGGCCGCCGGACAGACCAACGGTCAGGGCGTGGGCGGCACTTGGTACGCCGTCTCCCCTGAAGGAAAAGCGGTCGGCGCGCCCGCGGCGTAGCGAGAACCTCCCCAGGGTTCATCGCCCCCGCTCACTCGGCAACGGATACGCGGAAGGGAGGGACGCGGGCAAGCGACAAGAGTGCCGAACGAACACAGCAGCGCGTACGACCACAGGTCCGCCCCCTCCGCACCGCACGGAGGGGGCGGGCCGCTTTGGCATTAAGGGCCTGTCCGGCGGATCATGCCGCAGACGCGGGGCGTGGTGCGCGCTCCCCCACTGCCTTAAAGGCGTGGGGGGACCCCCAGCGGCGTTGTCGTCGGTCGCCGACTCCCCCAGTCTCGGCTTCGCTCGACCGGGGGGACCCCCATCGCGTCGCCTCCCTCCTCCGCCTTGCAGCTGCACGCACCACACCCCGCTCACCGGCGTTAATCAGGTACCGCCGATTTCCTGCGACCTGCTCCGCCGGACAGGCCCTACCCGCGCAGCAATTCCGGCATTCTGCGCGCCTCTCCGCGTGTCCCCGCACATCAATTCGGCACGTGCCGCAGGCAGTGACCGGGAACGGACGGTCAATTTCCGTTTCCGCTCGCTCCTTTGGCGGGCGATCAGTAGCCTCAGCTCGAACACCGGATCGCCTACGCCTTGGAGAGATACATGGAGCGTCCCGCCTGGGCACCACGAAGCATCGACATCTCGGTGCCGAGCGTTTCGCGTATCTACGACTACTACCTGGGCGGTTCGCACAACTTCGAGGTCGACCGGGAGGCGGCCCGCAAGGCCATGGAGTTCCTCCCGGGACTTCCCAAGATCATGCAGGCGAACCGGGCGTTCATGCGTCGCGCCGTACGCTTCGCGGCGGCCGAGGGCATCACCCAGTTCCTCGACATCGGCTCCGGAATTCCCACCTTCGGAAACGTCCACGAGGTGGCCCAGGAGGCCAGCCCCGGCGCCCATGTCATGTACGTCGACCACGACCCGGTGGCGGTCGCGCACAGCCAGGCGGTCCTCGCGGGCAACGCGACCGCGGACGTCGTCGCGGCCGACCTCCGCAAGCCCCAGGAGATCCTGGCGAGTGCCGAGGTTCAGCGCCTGATCGACGTGAATCGGCCAGTGGCGTTACTTCTCGTTGCCATACTGCACTTCGTGGAAGACGCGGACGACCCGTACGGTGCGGTGGCACAGCTGCGCGACGCACTCGCGCCCGGCAGCGTGTTGATCCTCACCCATGCCTCGTACGAGGGAATCCCGCTGCCACCGGAGCGGGCGGAGGGCGCGGTGGACGTGTACAAGGACATTCGCAATCCGCTGATCATGCGCTCGCGCGAGGAGATCGCGCGGTTCTTCGAGGGGTACGACATGGTGGAACCCGGACTGGTGCCGATGCCGGACTGGCGGCCCGACACCGCACCGGAGGACGAGGATCCGTTTTCCTTCTCCGGTTTCGCCGGCGTAGGACGCACGGCGTGACCGCGGAGCCGGACGGGCCGGAGGACAGACTGCGCAGGTTCGCGACCATCTGGAGCCGGGCGGTGTTCCCGGCGACCTCGACGTCGCTGACCCGGCCGGAGTTCGAGGAGCGACTCCTGCCGCTGGCCCGGCGGTTGAGCGAGGCGCTGCGGGCCAGGACCTTCGAGGCCGAGGAGGGCAAGGCGGTCGGTACCGCCCTCGTCGCCGCGCACTGCACGGACCCGGACGCCCTCAGCCGCACCCTGGAGTGCGTCGACGCCTACCTGGTGCTCTACTGCGGCGGCGACGGCTCCCAGGAGGACCTGCGGATCCGCTCGGCCCGCCTCCAGCACGCCATGGCCGCCGGCTTCGCCCAGGAACTGCGCGAGCGCACCCTCGCCGAGCAGGAGGCCATCTCGGTGGCCGCGCTCCAGGCCCAGGGCGTCGTCGCACAGGCCCTGCACGCGACCGAGGCCCGCTTCCGCGCGGTCTTCGAGGGCGCCGCCATAGGAATCGGCATGGCCGACCTCGAAGGCAACATCCTCCAGGTCAACGGCGCGCTGCTGCGCATGTTCGGGATCTCCGACCAGACCATGGGCGGCCGCAACGTCCGCGAGTGGACCCACCCCGAGGACGCGCCCCAGACCTGGACCCTCTACGACGAGCTCGTCCGCGGCGAGCGCGAGCACTACCACGTCGAGAAAGCGTTCTACCGACCTGACGGAACGGTCCTGTGGACCAACCTCACCGTCTCCCTGCTGCGCGACGCCGACGGCAACCCGCAGTACCAGCTCGCCCTCATGGAGGACACCACCGAGCGGCGGCTGCTGAACCTGCGGCTGCGCTACGAGGCGACCCACGACGCCCTCACCGGCCTCCCCAACCGCACCCTGTTCTTCGAACGCCTGGAGAAGGCGCTCGGCGCGGGCAACAACCAGCGGTTCGGCCTGTGTTACCTCGACCTCGACGGCTTCAAGACCATCAACGACAGCCTCGGCCACGCGGCCGGCGACCGGCTGCTCGTCGAGGTCGCCGACCGGCTGCAGTCCTGCGCGACCGCGCCCGGTGAGATGGTCGCCCGGCTCGGCGGCGACGAGTTCGTGGCGCTGACCACAGGCCCCGACACCGAGCGCGAGGTCGACGAACTCGCAGGCCGGATCATGAACGCGCTGATCACCCCCGTCAGCATCGACGGCCGCGACCTGACCGTGCGCGGCTCCATCGGCATCGTCGAGGGCCCGGCCGGTGAGCGCGGTCCGGCGGAGGTGCTGCGCAGCGCCGACATCACGATGTACCGGGCCAAGTCGGCGGGCGGCAACCGCTTCGAGCTCGCCGACCCGGAGGCCGACGCCCGCGCCATCACCCGGCACGGCCTGACCACCGCACTCCCTGCGGCCCTGGACCGCAACGAGTTCTTCATCGAGTACCAGCCGCTGGTCCACCTCGGCGACGGCAGCGTCCGCGGCGCCGAGGCCCTCGTCCGCTGGCTGCACCCGCAGCACGGCGTCCTGGGCCCCGACCGCTTCATCCCGCTCGCCGAACACACCGGCCTGATCGTGCCGTTGGGCCGCTGGGTCCTCGACCAGTCCGTCCGGCAGGCCAAGCAGTGGCAGGAACGACACGGCGGCAACGACGCCACCGGCCCGCTGCGCATCAACGTCAACCTCTCGCCCTGCCAGCTCAGCCATCCCGGCCTGGTGCAGGACACCGTCGACATCCTGGAGCGCGCGGGTGTCGCGCCGGACGCGCTCTGCCTTGAGGTCACCGAGTCCGCGCTCATCGGCGCCGACGACGACCTCCTCAAGCCGCTGCGTCAACTCGCCGAGATGGGCGTCGACATCGCCCTCGACGACTTCGGCACCGGCTACTCCAACCTCGCCAACCTCCGCCGTCTGCCCGTGAGCATCCTCAAGCTGGACCGCTCCTTCACCCAGGGCATGCAGCAGTTCCCGGCGGACCCCGTCGACCTCAAGATCGTCGAGGGCATCGTCTCCCTCGCCCACAGCCTGAACCTCGCGGTGACGGTCGAGGGCGTCGAAACGGGGGCGCAGGCCGAGCAGTTGCGGATACTCGGCTGCGACACGGCCCAGGGCTGGTACTACGCCCGCCCCGGCCCGCCGGAGCGGCTGCACGAGTTGGCGCTGGTGGACGCGACGGGCTGAGCGACCGCTGCCTCAGGGCAGCGGGATCGACCGCAGGCTGCGATGGGTGCCCGCCTGCACGACGACATGGTCCGGGTCACCGCCCGGCACGGCGAGCCTGGGGTATTCCCCGCCCCTCGCCTGTGAGTACCGCGGCGACAGATGCGGCGCGGCGTCGCCGGTCCCCTTCGGACCGGCGTGCAGGTCGATCGAGATCACCCGGTCCCTGACGGCGGCGTCGTTGCGCGGGGTGAAGGTGAGGAACCGGTCACCCGCCAACTCCCCCTCCTCTGTGGTGTCGTCGTAGCTCCACAGCCGCTTGGGGTGGACGAGGTCGTACGCGTTCCAGGAGCCGGCGCTTGAGTCCTCCGCGTTGGCCTCGTACAGCACGAGCACACCGTCGGACGAGATCACCCCGCGCTCGGGCTTGTCTCCCGTGTCCTCGGCCGTCTTCATCGGCCGGAGCGTGTCCGGGGCCAGCCGCTGGAGCGGCGGAAAGACGTCCCCGGCGGAGTACGGGCTGCCGGTGCACACGAGGTAGTGGGCGCCGGAGATGAGGTTGGCGCACTCGACACCCTTGGGGGTGGTCGCCACGGCGTCGCCGGTACGCGCGTCGCGGGCGGTGACCTTCGTGCCGTCGGTGGTGTAGACGCGGCCCCCGAAGGCGGCGACGCCCCCGTACGAGTCCGCGTGGAAGGTGCGGCTCCACAGCGACTTGCCGTCGGACATCCGGAAGGCGGCCAGGGTGACGATCCTGACGTTCACGTCCGGATTCTCGACGGCGTAGACGGTGCCGTCCGCCGCGCCGAGGACCGTGGGGATGCTGGCGTCGGCCAGCGGGCGGGTCCAGGCGACCTTGCCCGTGCGCAGATTCGCCGCGCGCAGCGTCTTGCCGGAGCCGGTCACGGCCCGTTCGGAGGCCGAGTCGACGACAAGCTCGGCGTCCTTGCCGCGGCCGGCCGGCGGGACGGACCAGGTGACCTCGCCGGTGCTGCGGGACCGCCCGACGAAACCGCCGGAACCGGTGCGGCACACGACCTGATGAGCCGTCGCCTCGCAACGACCCTCCGCCGCGGAGTAGTTGGCGGTCCACGCGTTCCACCCCGCGCCGGCGGCGCTCGGCGAGGCGCTTGGCGAGGCGCTCGGCGAGGTGCTGGGCGTTCCGGATGCCGAGACCGTCGTCCGGTGCGACTCACCGGAAGGCGTGCTCCCCGAGCCCGAGCAGCCCGCGAGTATCAGCCCGACCAGCGGCACACCGGCCAGCCATGTTCTTCGCATCTCTGGTTCCCCCCTCGTACGCGAAAGGTTCATCGTACGGACGATCAGCGCTCCAGCAGCATCCGCTGCAGTTCTCTGGCGGCCCGCGGCGGAGCCACATCGCTGCGATGCGCGAGCGCGATCGTCCGGTGCAGCCCGGGCCGCGCCAGCGGGGTCACCCGCAGCCCCCGCCCGGACCTCGTCGCCACCATGCGCGGGACTACGGCCACGCCGAGCCCCGCCCGCACGAAGCCGAGCACGGCGTCCATCTCACCGCCCTCCACCGCGAAGTCGGGTTCGAAGCCCTCGGCGCGGCACGCGGCGACGGTCAGTTCCCGCAGGTCGTAGCCGTGCCGGAACATCACCAGGCGCTCGCCCTCCAGGTCGGAGATCCGCACCGTTTGGCCGCGCCCAGGCGCCGGTGCCTCCGGTGACGACACGACCACCAGGTCCTCGCGCAGCAGCTCCACCGTCGTCAGCGCCGGTGACGGAGTGGGCAGCGGCAGCACCACCAGGGCCAAGTCCAGGGCGCCGCGCGCGAGTTCCCGTACGAGATCGTGCGAACCGCCCTCCTCGATCAGCAGCCGGATGCCCGGATAGCGGTCGTGGAAGGCGCGCAGCACGTCCGGCAGCAGGCCCGTGCACAGGCTCGGGGTCGCGCCGAGCCGGATCCGGCCACTGCGCAGCTGAACCAGTTCGAGGACCTCGTGCCGGGCCGTGTCCGCGTCGGCCAGGATCCGCCGGGCCAGTGGCAGCAGTGCCTCGCCCGCGTCGGTGAGGGTGATGTTGCCCCGGGCCCGCAGGAACAGATCGGCCCCCAACTCCCGCTCCAGCGCCTTGATCTGCTGGGAGAGCGAGGGCTGCGCGACATGGACCAGATCGGCGGCCCGGGTGAAGTGCCGGGTCTCGGCGACGGCCACGAAGTACTGGAGCTGCTGGAACTGCATACATCCACGATAGCTGCCACCTATCGAAACCAGGCAGATCATGTCTTGGACCGATCGACCATCCGGCGCCTAACGTCCGTAGACATGGCTCTGGCAACGCGGACGGACCGACGACCGTCCATGGCACGCACCGTGTGGGACAGCTCCGTCGGCAAGAAGACCGTGATGGCGGTCAGCGGCCTGATCATGCTGCTGTACCTGGTCGTCCACATGATCGGGAACCTGAAGATCTTCTTCGGCGCGGGCGAGTTCAACCACTACGCCCACTGGCTGCGCACCATCGGCGAACCCTTCATGCACTACGAGTGGACGCTCTGGCTGATCCGCGTCGTCCTCGTCGTTGCCGTGGTCGCCCACGCGGTCTCCGCGTACCAGCTCAGCCGCCGCGACATCAGGGCGCGCCCCAGCAAGTACGTGCACAGGAAACCCCGCGCGAGCTACGCCACCCGCACCATGCGCTGGGGCGGGATCATCCTCGCCCTGTTCATCGTCTGGCACATCCTCGACCTGACGACCGGCACCGTGCACTCCGGCGGCTTCCAGGAGGGCCACCCGTACCAGAACGTCGTGGACACCTTCTCCACCTGGTACGGCGACGTCATCTACATCGTCGCGATGCTCGCCCTCGGCCTGCACGTCCGGCACGGCTTCTGGAGCGCCGCCCAGACCCTCGGCGCGGGCAGCCGCAGCCGCGACCGCGCCCTGAAGACCATCGCCAATGTCCTCGCGCTGCTGCTCACCGCCGGCTTTATCGCCGTGCCCGTGGGCGTCATGACCGGAGTGGTGAGCTGAAATGACCCTTGAATACGCGGACTTCGCGACCGGGGAACCCGTCACCGACACCAAGGCCCCCACCGGCCCGATCAACGAGCGCTGGGACACCCGCCGTTTCGAGGCCAAGCTGGTCAACCCCGCCAACCGGCGCAAACACACGGTGATCGTCGTCGGCACCGGCCTCGCGGGCGGCTCCGCCGGCGCCACCCTCGCCGAACAGGGCTACCACGTCGTCCAGTTCTGCTACCAGGACTCCCCGCGCCGCGCCCACTCGATCGCCGCCCAGGGCGGCATCAACGCGGCGAAGAACTACCGCAACGACGGCGACTCCGTCCACCGCCTCTTCTACGACACCGTCAAGGGCGGCGACTTCAGGGCCCGCGAGTCCAACGTCCACCGCCTCGCGCAGATCTCCGTCGAGATCATCGACCAGTGCGTCGCGCAGGGCGTGCCCTTCGCGCGGGAGTACGGCGGCCTCCTCGACACCCGCTCCTTCGGCGGCGTGCAGGTGTCGCGCACGTTCTACGCCCGTGGCCAGACGGGCCAGCAACTCCTCCTCGGCGCCTACCAGGCCCTGTCCCGGCAGATCGCCGCCGGCAACATCGAGATGCACCCGCGCACCGAGATGCTCGACCTGATCGTCATCGACGGGAAGGCGCGCGGGATCGTGGCGCGCGATCTCGTCAGCGGCCGTATCGACACGTACTTCGCGGACGCGGTCGTCCTCGCCAGCGGCGGCTACGGCAACGTCTTCTACCTGTCGACGAACGCCATGAACTCCAACGCCACCGCCGTCTGGCGGGCCCACCGGCGCGGGGCGCTCTTCGCCAACCCGTGCTTCACGCAGATCCACCCGACCTGCATCCCGCGCACCGGCGAGCACCAGTCCAAGCTGACCCTGATGAGCGAGTCGTTGCGCAACGACGGCCGGATCTGGGTGCCGAAGGCGAAGGGCGACGAGCGCCCGCCGAACGAGATCCCCGAGGACGAGCGCGACTACTACCTGGAGCGCATCTACCCGGCCTTCGGCAACCTCGTGCCCCGCGACATCGCCTCCCGCGCCGCGAAGAACGTGTGCGACGAGGGCAGGGGCGTCGGCCCCGGCGGGCAGGGTGTCTACCTCGACTTCGCCGACGCCATCGGGCGGTTGGGGCGGAAGGCCGTCGAGGAGAAGTACGGCAACCTCTTCGACATGTACGCCCGGATCACCGCCGAGGATCCGTACACGGTCCCGATGCGGATCTATCCCGCCGTGCACTACACGATGGGCGGCCTGTGGGTCGACTACGACCTTCAGACCACCGTCCCGGGCCTGTTCGCGATCGGTGAGGCCAACTTCTCCGACCACGGTGCCAACCGGCTCGGTGCCTCCGCGCTGATGCAGGGCCTCGCCGACGGCTACTTCGTGCTCCCGGCGACCATCAACGACTACCTCGCCCGGCACCCCGGACACGAGGAGATCGACGTCCAACACCCCGCCGTACAGGAGGTGTTGGCGGAGACCGAGGACCGTCTCAACCTGCTGCTCTCCGTCGACGGCGACCGCACCCCCGACTCCTTCCACCGCGAACTCGGCGAACTCATGTGGGAGTTCTGCGGCATGGCCCGCACCGACAGCGGACTGCGCAAGGCGCTGGAGCGGATCCCGCAGATCCGCGAGGAGTTCTGGCGGCGGATCAAGGTCCCGGGCACCGGCGAGGAGTTCAACCAGTCGCTGGAGAAGGCGAACCGGATCGTCGACTACCTCGAACTCGCCGAGCTGATGTGCCTCGACGCACTCAACCGCGCCGAGTCCTGCGGCGGCCACTTCCGCGAGGAGTCGCAGACCCCGGACGGCGAAGCGGCGCGCAGGGACGAGGAGTTCAGCTACGCCGCCGCCTGGGAGTTCACCGGCACGGGGTCATCTCCCGTGCTGCACAAGGAAGACCTGGTCTTCGAGTACGTCCACCCCACTCAGCGGAGCTACGCATGAAGCTCACCCTGCGCGTCTGGCGGCAACGCGACGCAGACGCCGAAGGCGCCATGTCCACCTACCAAGTGGACGGAATCTCCACGGACATGTCGTTCCTGGAGATGCTCGACACCCTCAACGAGGAACTCATCCTCAAGGGCGAGGACCCGGTCGCCTTCGACCACGACTGCCGTGAGGGCATCTGCGGCGCGTGCAGCCTGGTCATCAACGGTGACGCGCACGGCCCCGAGCGCACCACCACCTGCCAACTCCACATGCGGTCCTTCGAGGACGGCGACACGATCGACATCGAGCCGTGGCGCGCCTCGGCCTTCCCGGTCGTCAAGGACCTCGTGGTGGACCGCTCGGCCTTCGACCGGATCATCCAGGCCGGCGGCTACATCACCGCCCCGACCGGCGCGGCCCCCGAGGCCCACGCCACCGCCGTCCCCAAACCGGACGCCGACTTCGCCTTCGAGCACGCCGAGTGCATCGGCTGCGGGGCGTGCGTGGCCGCGTGCCCCAACGGCGCGGCGATGCTGTTCACTTCGGCCAAGATCAACCATCTCAACGCGCTCCCGCAGGGCGCACCCGAGCGCGAGACCCGCGTCCTCGACATGGTCACGCAGATGGACGACGAGGGCTTCGGCGGCTGCACCCTCGCCGGCGAGTGCGCGACCGCCTGCCCGAAGGGCATCCCGCTGGTCTCCATCACCGCCATGAACAAGGAATGGCTGCGGGCGACCCGCAAGGTCGCCAAGCGCTGAATGCCCCTACGAACTCCCTTACGGGACAAGAACGTTCGCCGACAGGATGCGGACGGGCGGGACCGGGAGTGGTGCTCATCCCCGGTCCCGCCAGGCATCGCACCCCTCGGTATGCTGCCCACATGATCTTCACCGGCAGGGGGAGGACGCGGTTTCTCGACGCCGTGACGGACTTCGAGACCGCCGTGCGCGAGCGGGACGGCGACCGGGCGCAGCGCGCGATGCAGCAGATACAGCGGCACTTCGGCGACGCGGAAGACGACCAGCTGGCCCAGGTCGGCCCGCGCCTGGCCGCGTTGCTGCCGGAGGTGCCACCCGGGCCGCGCGGAATGGTCGCCGTACTGATCGGCGCCTGTGTGGAGCGGGGCGCCGACGCCGCGGTCTGTGCACCGTACGTCTTCGACGGACTCGCCGAGGCACTCGGTGTAGCCGGGGAGTTCTGTGAGCGCTGGGCGGCGACCGGCGGCGGAGATTTCCCCGCCCCTGACCCCGACGCCGCCGACGGGGATGTCCTCGAACGGGTCGGACAGGACGCGGCCGACGGCTGGTTCACCCTGCCCCAGTGGGAGATGGCCTCCGTCGCGATGCTCAACCGCCCCGCGGTGCGTACCGCACTCGAACCCGCCCTGCGCACGGGCCTGTTGGACGCCCTGCGCGCCGTACAGGAGGCGTCCGGCCACGACTTCAAGTGCCTGCGCTACGCCCTCGTCGTCCTCGACGACGAACCCCTCCTCGCCCTGCACCGCCCCACCGGCACCGGCTATCTGCTCCGCATGACCGGCATCGGCGACAACTTCCAGCTGCACACCCTCCTCGCCGACGTCCTCATCGGCGGCGGACACGTGCCCGGGCAGGCGCCCTCCGCGCAGGAGGCGGCCGTGTGCCGGAACGCCCCGGGACAGGTGCCGACCACCGGCGCCTTCAACCTCGTGACCCCGGGCGGCGAATGGGTGTGGAACGAGGGAACTCCCACCGACATCCCGGTCGTTGACGACGTACGGCTGCTGGTCCTCGACCCGCCGCCGTACAAGCGCGGCTGGCCCGCCGGCCGGTTCTTCCCCGGCATGCCCGGTGACCTGGTGCTGGAGCGGGTGCTCGGCGCCGACGAGACCCGCGAGTGGCTGGAGCGGTGCGCCCCGCCGAAGTGAACGGCACACCCTGAGGGCCCGGGTGTGGGGACGCCGTTCAACAACCCCACATCCCTGCTCCGGGCGCAGGTCACGCGCAGGACGCCCGGCATCGGAAGAACTGTTGCGACCGGACATACGGAACCGGCCAGCCAGTCCCTCCGCCGAACCCGGCCCGTGATCAGGGAGAGCCATGACCGGCGTTTCCACCCTCGACCGTCCCTCGCAGCCCGCCACGCCGACCCGCTACACCGTCACGCTCGCCCGCGACGAGGACGATGTGCGTGCCGCGCAACGGCTGCGGCACGACGTCTTCGCCGGGGAGATGGGCGCCCACCTGTCCAGCCCGCAGCCCGGCCTGGACGTGGACGCCTTCGACGCCTACTGCGACCACCTCCTCGTCCGCGACACGGACACCGGGCAGGTGGTCGGCACCTATCGGCTGCTGCCGCCCGAGCGGGCCGCGGTCGCCGGACGGCTCTACTCGGAGAGCGAGTTCGACCTCGCCCCCCTCGACAGCATCCGCCCGGGCCTCGTCGAGGTCGGCCGCTCATGCGTCCACCCCGACCACCGCGACGGCGCGGTCATCGGCCTCATCTGGGCCGGCATAGCCCGCTACATGGTCGACCGCGGCCACGAATGGCTCGCCGGCTGCTGCTCCATCCCGCTCGCCGACGGCGGCGCCCTCGCCGCCGGCACCTGGGACCGGGTCAGCGCCAAGCACCTCGCCCCCGAGGAGTTCCGGGTACGCCCCCTGCTGCCCTGGAGCCCGGACGGCGTCACCCGCCCCACCGACCGCGTCGAACTCCCGCCGCTGCTGCGCGGATACGTCCGCCTCGGCGCCTGGGTCTGCGGCGAGCCCGCCCACGACCCGGACTTCGGGGTCGCCGACCTGTACGTGCTGCTGTCGATGCGCCGGGTCAACCCGCGCTATCTGCGGCACTTCCTCTCGCTCGTCCCGGCCTGATGAGCGTCTGGCTGCCCAGCGCGCCCTGCACCCCCAGGACGTGCATCGACTCGACGGGGTCCGTCACGGCCGTACCGCGCGCTGTGCTGCGATTCGTGACCGTACTGGTCGTGGTGGCCGCCGGGGCCGCCCTCACCCCCATCGGCGGGCGCATCCCCGCCCGCGCGGTGCGCTGGTGGTGCCGGACGATCGTCCGGGCCGCGGGCATCCGGCTCCGCATCACCGGCAGCACCACGCCCACCGGCGGAGTGCTGCTGGTCGCCAACCACATCTCGTGGCTGGACATCCCCCTCATGGCCGCCGTACGCCCGGCCCGCATGCTGGCCAAGGCCGAGATCCGGCACTGGCCCGTCGCCGGGACACTCACCGCGGGCAGCGGCGCCCTCTTCATCGACCGCGACCGGCTGCGCGCCCTGCCCGAGACGGTCGCCTCCATCGCGGGCGCCCTGCGCGCCGGCGGAGCGGTCGCTGTCTTCCCCGAGGGCAGCACCTGGTGCGGCCTGGCCCAGGGACACTTCCGGCGGGCCGTCTTCCAGGCCGCGCTGGACGCCGGAGTACCCGTCCAGCCGGTCGGCCTGCACTACCTCACCGACGGCGGCACGGCCAGCACGGCCCCCGCCTTCGTCGGCAGCGACTCGCTCCTCACCTCGGTGTGGCGGGTGGTGTCGACGCGCGGACTGGTCGCCGACGTCGAGGTGGGGGAGGCCATAGCCCCCGGCAGCCACCCCGGCCGCCGCTCCCCCGCCCACGCCGCGCAGGCCGGGGTGTCGGGCCGGGCGCACCACCCGGACCACTGCACCTCGGTGGCGCGGACCCCGGTGAAAATTCGCAGGACGGCGCGGAGGCGTCCTGCTAGCGTCGCGGCCATGAGGATCATCAGGCACACCGGCACCGCGACCGCGCGAGCGACCAGCTCGCCGGCCGCCGACGCCTGACCTCACCCACCTCTCCCGG
This sequence comes from Streptomyces sp. W16, assembly GCF_033194735.1. Classification (NCBI taxonomy): domain Bacteria; kingdom Bacillati; phylum Actinomycetota; class Actinomycetes; order Kitasatosporales; family Streptomycetaceae; genus Streptomyces; species Streptomyces sp. W16. Next base: position 16,481 of record NZ_JAWOAI010000054.1, on the reverse strand, counting down.
CGGCCGGAAACGGACCGCCGGGACGTGTCGTTTCCAGCACCCTGACAGGCCTCCCCGCGGTCCCTTCCGGTCCCCACCGACCCGAAGGACTCACCGCCATGAACACCGACGACACCGTCCGCACGTTCCTCGACTTCTACCGTGAACGCGGCCACGAGCTGATCACCGGCAGCACACTCTTGCCACCGCCGTCCGACCCGGTCCTGTTCACCACCTCCGGCATGCACCCGCTCACGCCGTACCTCCAGGGCCGCCCCCACCCACAGGGGCGGCGCCTGGTCAACGTCCAGCGCTGTCTGCGCACCACCGACCTCGACGAGGTCGGCGACCTCACCCACCTGACCGTGTTCGAGATGCTCGGCTCCTGGTCGCTGGGCGACTACGACCACCCGCAGAGCCTGCGCTGGGGCTACGAGCTGCTGCGGGACGGCTTCGGCATCCCGCGCGAGAAGCTGTACGTCACTGTCTTCGGCGGCGACGAACAGGTCGGCCCCGACCTTGAATCGCTGCGTACCTGGCGGGAGTTGGGCCTGCCGGTCGAGCCGACCGGGGACGAGAACTGGTGGTCCAACGGTCCGACCGGCCCCTGCGGCCCCGACTCCGAGATCTTCTTCTGGACCGGCGACGGCCCGCCGGAGGGTCGCCCGACCACCGACCCGCGCTGGGTGGAGATCTGGAACCACGTGAGCCTTCGGCACGAGCGGCGTGAGGACGGTGGGTTGGTCCCGTTGCGGCAGGTCAGCGTCGATACGGGGATGGGGTTGGAGCGGCTTGTGTCTGTCCTTCAAGGGTGCCGGTCGGTCTACGAGACGGATGTGTTCGAGCCGTGGATGCGGATTCTTCCGACGCTGTGGGTTCTGGACGAGCGCTCGACGCGGGTGGTCTGTGATCATCTGCGGTCGAGCGTTGTCGTCATCGGGGACGGGGTACGGCCGTCCAACGCCGGTCGTGGGTATGTGTTGCGGCGGTTGATTCGGCGGCTGCTCACCGTTCTGCGGCGGGATGACGCCTCGCGTACGTTGTCCGATCTGCCGGGGGAGCTTCTCGGTACCGGCACTGTGCGGGAGGTGTTGCTGGACGAGGAGCGGCGGTTCGGTCAGCTCCTGGAGCGGGGGCGGCGGGTGTTGTCGCGGCCGCAGTTTCAGGGGCCGTTGACCGAGGAGGATTACGGGTATCTCCATGACACGCATGGGCTGCCCCGTGAAATGGTCGCCGGGTTGATGGAAGACAGGTAGTCGGTTGGCTGCGGGTGCGTGGGGGCTGGTCGCGCAGTTCCCCGCGCCCCTAAAGGGGCGCCTGTGCGAGCGCGCTTGCCAGATAGGGGGCCGTCGCGCTTCCGCTCGCCCGCGCCACATCCCTCGGCGGGCCTGCCGCCACGATCCGGCCCCCCTCCTCCCCGCCACCTGGCCCCATGTCGATCACCCAGTCCGCGCCCGCCACCACCGCCATGTCGTGTTCGACCACCACCACCGTGTTGCCGGTGTCGACGAGGCCGTGGAGTTGGTGGAGGAGGACCTCGACGTCGGCGGGGTGGAGGCCGGTGGTCGGTTCGTCGAGGAGGTAGAGGGTGTGGCCGCGTCGGGTGCGCTGCAACTCGCTGGCCAGCTTGATGCGTTGGGCCTCGCCGCCGGAGAGTTCGGTGGCGGGTTGGCCCAGCCGCAGGTAGCCGAGGCCCACGTCCAGGAGTGTGGTGAGGCTGCGGGCCACGGCCGGGGTGTCCGCGTCCGCGAAGAAATCCGCCGCGGCCTCCACCGTCAGGTCGAGCACCTGCGCGATGTTGCGTCCCCGGTACGTCACTTGGAGTGTCTCGGGGTTGTAGCGGGCGCCGCCGCAGTCCGGGCAGGGTGCGTAGGTGCTCGGGAGGAAGAGCAGTTCGACGCTGACGAATCCCTCGCCCTGGCAGGTCTCGCAGCGCCCGCCCGGCACGTTGAAGGAGAACCGCCCTACGCCGTAACCCCGTTGCCGTGCCTCGTCGGTGGCCGCGAACACCTTGCGGACGACGTCGAAGAGGCCGGTGTAGGTGGCGAGGTTCGAGCGCGGGGTGCGGCCGATCGGTTTCTGATCGACCGACACCAGGCGTCCCACGCCGGGCAGTTCCTCGGTGATCTCGCTGATGAGGGTCGACTTTCCGGAGCCCGAGACGCCGGTGACCGCGGTGAACACGCCCAACGGGAACTCCGCGGTCACGTCCCGGAGGTTGTGCCGGGTGACAGGGCCGACCTTCAACTCGCCTCGCGGTGAACGGACTTCGCGGGCGGGAGCTGGTGACTGGTCGAAGAGGAAGCGGGCTGTCGCGGATTCCTTCACCTTCGCCAGGTCGGCCACCGGGCCGCTGTGCAGCACTCGCCCACCGTGTTCGCCCGCCAGCGGGCCCACGTCCACCAGCCAGTCGGCGGCGCGCATCACGTCGAGGTGGTGCTCCACCACGAACACCGAGTTGCCCGCCGACTTCAGTCGCTCCAGCACCGTGAGCAGGGCCTCGGTGTCCGCGGGGTGCAGTCCGGCGGACGGTTCGTCGAGGACGTAGACGACACCGAAGAGGCCGGAGCGCAACTGCGTTGCCAGGCGCAGGCGTTGCAGCTCGCCGGTGGAGAGGGTCGGGGTCGCGCGGTCCAGGCTGAGGTAGCCGAGGCCCAGTTCGAGGATGGGTGCGATACGGGAGTTGAGGTCCTCGGTGAGGACACGTGCCGCCTCGGAGGTGCCGTTGAGCGTGTCCGTCAGCTCCGCCAGCGGCAGCGCGGCCAGGTCGGCGATCGTGCGGCCCGCCACGGTCACCGCCAGGGACTCGGCACGCAGTCTGCTGCCTCCGCAGACCGGGCAGGGGGCACTGGTCAGGAAGCGTTCCGCCTTGGCCCGCAGGGTCGTGCTCTTCGTGTCCGCGAAGGTCTTCATGACGTAGCGGTGGGCGCTCATGTACGTGCCCTGGTACGGGCGTTGGATGCGGTCGGCGTCCCGAACCGGGTGGACCGTCACCACCGGTTGCTCGTCCGTGAAGAGGATCCACTCCCTCTGCTCGGCGGGGAGTTGGCGCCATGGCACGTCCACGTCGTAGCCGAGCGTGTCGAGGATGTCGCGCAGGTTCTTGCCCTGCCAGGCGCCGGGCCAGGCGGCGATCGCTCCCTCGCGGATCGAGAGGGAGGGGTCGGGGACCAGGGAATCCTCGGTCGTGCGGTGCACCCGGCCGAGGCCGTGGCACTCGGGGCACGCGCCCGCCGCCGTATTGGGGGAGAAGGCGTCCGAGTCGAGGCGTTCGGCGCCGGGCGGGTAGTCGCCGGCGCGGGAGAACAGCATCCGGAGAGAGTTGGAGAGGCTGGTGACCGTGCCGACGGAGGAGCGGGAGGTGGGGGTCGCGCGGTTCTGCTGGAGGGAGACTGCAGGGGGCAGGCCGGTGATCTCGGCGACCTTCGGGGCGCCGATCTGGTGGATCAGCCGGCGGGCGTACGGTGCGACCGACTCGAAATAGCGGCGCTGGGCCTCGGCGTAGATCGTGCCGAAGGCGAGGGACGACTTCCCGGAGCCGGAGACGCCCGTGAACACGGCCAGCACGTCCCGCGGGATGTCGACGTCGACGCCCTGGAGGTTGTGCTCGCGGGCGCCGCGGACGCGGACATAGGGGTCGTGGGGGCTGGGCATGACCCGGTGATTCTATGCGACCTCGCCGTGTGATGCCCGCTGACCTGCGGGGTGCGGGGGCGTCCGCGCTGTGCCACGTTGGAAGGTACGCATGCCAGTCGCCGCACGGAAGGTCCGTGGTCATGAGCACTCCCGGATTCGGTTTCGGACGCAGCCCCTTCGAGGAATTCGACGAGCTGATGTCCCGGTATTTCGGCGGTTCGGGTCCGGCGTCGCCATCACGTCGGGCCCAGCGCGTCGACATCGGCAGCCTGCTCTCCGAACGGGCCCGTGAGCTGGTGGCCCAGGCGCGGGACATCGCCGCCGTCGAAGGCAGCGAGGAACTCGACGCCCGGCATCTGCTGGCCGCCGCCACCGAGCAGGAGTCGACCCGACGGCTGCTCGCCGAGGCAGGCGCGGACCCCGACCGGATCCGGGAACGGCTGGCCGCCGGCGAGGACGGCGGCCCGAAGACCGAACCCACCACGCTCACCCCGGCGGCCAAGCGGGCCCTGCTCGACGCCTACCGGATCTCCCGGGCCGAGGACTCCTCGTACATCGGCCCCGAGCACCTGCTGCGGGCGCTGGCCGCCAACCCCGAGTCGGCCGCCGGACAGGCCCTCGCGGGCAGCGGCTGGGAGAGCGGCCGGGTGCCCACCGGTTCCGAGCCCGAGCGCAAGCGGCCCAGCAGTACGCCCACCGTCGACGAGTACGGGCGCGACCTCACCGAGGACGCCCGCGCCGGGCGGCTCGACCCCGTGATCGGGCGGGACGAAGAGGTCGAGCAGACCATCGAGGTGCTGTCCCGGCGCAGCAAGAACAACCCCGTCCTCATCGGCGATCCCGGTGTCGGCAAGACCGCCGTCGTCGAGGGCATCGCCCAGCGCATCGTCGCCGGTGACGTCCCGAAGACCCTGGCGGGCAAGCGGCTCGTGTCGCTGGACCTGGCCGGGATGGTGGCAGGAACCAAGTACCGGGGCGAGTTCGAGGAACGGTTGAAGACGCTCCTCGACGAGGTGAGCGAGCACGGGGACGAACTGGTGCTGTTCCTCGACGAGTTGCACACCGTCGTCGGCGCGGGTGGCGGTGGGGACGGCGCTCTCGACGCGGGCAACATGCTCAAACCAGCCCTGGCCCGCGGGCAGTTGCACCTCATCGGCGCCACCACCGTCGACGAGTACCGAAAGTACATCGAGAAGGACTCCGCGTTGGAGCGCCGCTTCGCGCCCATCCTGATCGGCGAACCGACCGTCGACGACACCATCGAGATCCTGCGCGGACTGCGCGACCGCTACGAGGCCCACCACCAGGTCCGTATCACCGACGAGGCGGTGGTCGCGGCGGCCGAACTCTCCGACCGCTACATCACCGCCCGCTTCCTGCCCGACAAGGCCATCGACCTGATGGACCAGGCCGCGGCACGGGTACGGCTGCGGGCCAGGACCCCGCTGTCCGACACCCGCGAGATCGAGGACCGGCTCGCCGCCCTGAACCGGGAGAAGGACCAGGCCGTAGCCGACGAGGAGTACGAGCGGGCCAAGGAACTCCGCGACCGCATCAAGGACACCGAGGCCGAGCTGAAAGCCGGCGGCTCCGCCGAGGAACAGGCGCCCAAGGTCACCGCCGAGGACATCGCCGAGGTCGTCTCCCGCACCACCGGCATCCCCGTCGCCCAGCTCACCGAGGAAGAACGCGCCCGGCTGATGAAGCTGGAGGAGCACCTCCATGAGCGGGTCGTCGGCCAGGACGAGGCGATCACCGCCGTCGCCCGCGCGGTACGCCGCGCCCGGGCCGGCATGAGCGATCCGAACCGGCCCATCGGCAGCTTCCTCTTCCTCGGCCCCACCGGCGTCGGCAAGACGGAACTGGCCCGCGCTCTCGCCGCCGCCCTCTTCGGCGACGAGAGCCGCATGATCCGCCTCGACATGAGCGAGTTCCAGGAACGGCACACCGTTTCCCGCCTGGTCGGAGCGCCTCCCGGATACGTCGGCCACGACGAGGCCGGGCAGCTCACCGAGGCCGTCCGCAGGCAGCCGTACGCCGTGCTGCTGCTCGACGAGGTCGAGAAGGCGCACCCCGACGTCTTCAACACCCTGCTGCAACTCCTCGACGACGGACGGCTGACCGACTCGCAGGGCCGCACGGTCGACTTCAAGAACACCGTCGTGATCATGACGTCGAACATCGGCGCCGACCGCATCCTCGCGGCGGGCGTCGACGACTACGCCAAGGTCCGCGAGACGGTCATGCCGGTCCTGAACCAGCACTTCCGCCCCGAGTTCCTCAACCGCATCGACGAGATCATCGTCTTCCGCGGCCTGGAACGCGCCCAACTCCGCGACATCGTCGACCTGTTGCTGGAACACACCCGGCGCAGGCTGCACGCCCAGGACGTCACCCTGGAGGTCACCGACGCGGCGGCCGACCTGCTCGCGAACCTGGGCTATCAACCCGACTTCGGCGCCCGCCCGTTGCGCCGCACCATCCAGCGCGAGGTCGACGACCGGCTCGCCGACATGCTCCTCGCCGGCGAACTCGAAGCGGGCGACCAGGCACAGGTCGACGCGACCAACGGCACGATCGAGATCAGGGCACGCCAGGCGGCCGAGCACTAGGGCCCGGCCTGTCCGCGTTCGCATCTCTCTGGGAGACAGGTATGAGCAGCTATCGAGTCGCGCAAGTGGCCGCCGCCGGCGGTGAGTTCACGATCGTCGAGCGTGACGTCCAGCAGCCAGGACCCGGCCATGTGCGGATCGCCGTGGAGGCCTGCGGGGTCTGCCACAGCGACACCTTCTTCGTGAACGCGGGAGTGCCCGGCGTGCGGTTCCCCCTCGTCACCGGGCACGAGATCGCCGGGCGGATCGACGCGCTGGGCGAGGGCACCTCGGACCGGGGCTGGCGGGTCGGCGACCGGGTGGCGGTCGGCTGGTTCGGCGGCAGCTGCGGCTACTGCACCCCTTGCCGCCAGGGCGACTTCATCGTCTGCGAGAACCTCAAGGTGCCCGGCTGGGCGTACGACGGCGGCTTCGGCGAGATGACGATCGCACCCGCCGACGCGCTCGCCCGGATCCCCGAGGGACTGTCGGCGACCGCCGCCGCACCCATGGGGTGTGCGGGCGTGACCACCTTCAACGGGCTGCGGCGCAGCCCGGCGGGGCCGGGCGACCTGGTGGCCGTACTCGGACTCGGCGGTCTCGGTCACCTGGGTGTGCAGTACGCGGTCGCCATGGGATTCGAGACCGTGGCGATCGCGCGCGGCGCCGAAAAGGCCGACTTCGCCAAGCAGTTGGGCGCGCACCACTACGTCGACAGCACGGCGGACACCGAAGTCGCCGATGCGCTGCGGGCGTTGGGCGGCGCGAAGGTGGTCCTGGCCACGGCGGGCAACGCCGACGCCGCCACCGCGACCGTGGAAGGGCTGAGGCACCGCGGCGAGCTGGTGGTCATCGGGGCGGACAACGCGCCGTTGGGGATCAGTCCGTTCCAACTGATCATGCCCGGCAAGGTGGTTCGGGGGCATCCGTCCGGCACCGCCCAGGACGTGCAGGACACGCTGGCCTTCAGCGCCCTGCACGGCATCCGCCCGATGGTGGAGACCGTGCCCCTGGACCAGGCGGGCGAGGCCTATCAGCGGATGCTGTCCGGGGCCGCGCGCTTCCGGATGGTGCTCACCCCATGAGTGAGGCGAGCCGCCGGTAGGAGTCCAGCAGGGCTTCGCGGTCGTAGGTGCTGGTCGTGACGAGGACCTCGTCCGCGCCCGTCTCCTTCAGCACCGTCTCCAGCTCGTGGGCCACCTGTTCCTCGGTGCCCGCGAGCTGTCCGGTGAGCCCGGAGTCGTAGAAGCCGAACTCCTTGTCGGTCATGGCCAGTTGCTCCACACGCTCGGCGGGCGGCAGCGGCGGGAAGGTGCCGTGGGTGCGCGAATACGCCATGGACCAGGCCTCCGGGACGAGGAGCCGGCGGGCCGCTTCGGGGGTGGCGGCCACCGCGATCGTGCCCGAGATGACGACGTATGGCTCCGAAGCCCAGGGGGAGGGCCGGAAGCGGGCGCGGTAGTGGTCGATGCCGCGCCGCATCCTCTCCCGGTTGCGGAGGTCGCCGATCACCATCGGCAGGCCCGCCCGGGCCGCGATGTCCGCGCCTTCGCCCATCGCGAGCACGAACGGCGGGACACTCAGGCCCTCCGCGGGCCGCGCGTGCGCGCCGGTGGGTGAGGTGCCGCGGAACCAGTCGAGGAGCTCGTCGAGTTGTACGGCGAAGTCGTCGGCGACGTCCTTGTCCCGGCCCAGCGCCTTGCGCACGCCGTCGGTGAAGCCGACCGAGCGGCCCAGGCCCATGTCGATCCGGCCCGGGAACAGCGACTCCAGCACCCCGAACTGCTCGGCCACGACCAGGGGTTGGTGGTTGGGCAGCATCACCCCGCCCGTCCCGACCCGGATGCTGCGGGTGGCCGAGGCGACGGCGGCGGCCAGCACGGTCGGCGCGGAACCGGCGACCCCGGGCACACCGTGGTGCTCCGACACCCAGAACCGGTGATAGCCCAGCCCCTCGACCTCCCGCGCCAGCCGCACGGTGTCGCGCAGCGCCTCGGCGGGTGGATGGCCCTCGCGGGTGCGGGAGCGGTCGAGGACGGAGAAGGGGGTCGAGGCGATCACGGAACTCACATCGGGTTCAACGCCCGGGAGCCCCCGGCATTCCCGGAGTCGGGCCGGGCGCTCACCGCCGGGACCGGACGCGTGCGTCCCTTGGCGGGTCGATGAACTGCAGTTCCAGCGTGACGGGCGGCTCGGCGCCCCCCGGCCCGCCCGCCGCCGCCCACTCCAGCACTTCCTGCGTGCAGTCGTCGTCCATCGCGAACCCGACCCAGGTCGGCCGCCCGCCGGCCCGGCGCCCCGCGGCCGACGGCTGGACCACGATCACGTTGGCCTGGTCGCACGGGCCGAGACAGTCCGTCGTACGCACCGCGAAGCCGTGCTCGGCGGCCCCGGACCGCAGCCGTTCCAGCTGCCAGGCGTGGTCCGTGCCCGGGTGCTTGCGCGGGTCGCCGCAGCAGCAGCCCCGGCAGACGACGAGGGTGCAGGGTCTTTCACGGGCGGCGCCTATGAGGAACGTACGGGGAGCGGGAGTTGCGGCAGACATACGAGAAGCATGAGGCCACGGCCTCGGGCAGTCGCTGCCGGGGTGCGCGGGCTGTCTAGGGTGGCCCGGTGACAGCTGACAGCAGGCGGCCCCTCGCCGTGTTCGACCTTGACAACACCCTCGCCGACACGGCCCACCGGCAGCGGTTCCTGGAGAACAAGCCGCGCGACTGGGACGGCTTCTTCGGCGCCGCGTCCCAGGACCCGCCGTTGGCGGAAGGCGTCGCACTGGCGCTGGAGTGTGCCGAGGAGTGCGAGGTCGTCTATCTGACCGGGCGGCCCGAGCGCTGCCGGCGCGACACGCTGGACTGGCTCGCCGCGCAGGGGCTGCCCGAGGGGCGGGTCTTCATGCGGCGCAACGACGACCGCAGACCCGCCCGCCGCACCAAGCTGGAGATCCTCAAGCGGCTGGCCAGGGACCGGGACGTCCGGGTTCTCGTGGACGACGACGAGCTGGTGTGCGACGACGCCGAGCGGGCCGGTTTCAGGGTCGTCCGGGCCCGCTGGACCGCCCCCTCCGCCGCGCTGGAGGCGGCGCAGGAGGGGGAGGGCCGCACCTGAGGGGGCGGTACCCGCGTCATCCGGCAGGACGTGCCCGGTTCCCGGTCGGCTTGACGCATTCCCATATCGGAATACGATGGCTGTCATGGCACGAGCAGCGACGACGTCGGACGTCTTCAACGCGATAGCGGAGCCGCAGCGCCGGGAGATCCTGGCGCTGCTGCGGGCGGGCGAGCGGCCGGTGACCGAGCTGGCGCACGAGCTGGGGATGAGCCAGCCGGGGGCGTCCAAGCATCTGCGGGTGCTCCGGGAGGTCGGTCTGGTGCGGGTCCGCGAGGCTGGCAAGCAGCGCCTCTACGGCCTGGACGCCCGCGGGCTGCGGCCCGTCCACGAGTGGGCCGGCGGATTCGAGCGGTTCTGGAACGAGAGTTTCGACCGGCTGGACACCTATGTGCAGGACCTCAAGCAGGCACGGCAGGAGGAATGACCGATGGCGGCGGCAAGGCAGGAAATGGGCGCGGAGTCGGCGACGGCCGACCGGGAGATCGTGATCTCCCGGGTCATCGACGCCCCGCGGCAGCTGGTGTTCGAGGCGTTCACCGAGGTGCGGCATCTGTCGCGGTGGTGGGGTCCGGACGGGTTCACCACCACCACGCGGTCCTTCGAGTTCCGCGAGGGCGGCGAGTGGGTCTTCGTCCTGCACGGGCCGGACGGGACCGACTACTCCGAGTGGATCCGCTGGACGCGGATCGTCCCGCCGGAGCGGATCGAGCTGCTGCACGGTGAGACCCGCGACGACCCGAACGCCTTCGAGTGGGTCCTGACCTTCGCGCCGGACGGCGCGGCGACCCGGATCGTGATGCGCACGGTGTTCCCCACCAAGGAACTGCGCGACGAGGCGGCCGAGAAGTACCACGCGATCGAGGGCGGCGAGCAGACCCTGAACAGCCTGGCGGCCTACGTCGGCGACCTCGCGCGGAAGGGGGCGGAGGGCTGATGGCCGGGAAGGTGTTCTTCAGTGTGTCGATGTCGCTGGACGGCTTTGTCGCACCCGAGCCCGTGCCCGACCAGGACGAGCTCTTCGCGCCCGAGAGACGGGACGACCCGGACGTCCGGCGCTGGCTGGCGCAGTGGACGGAGCTGCAGCAGTGGGTGTTCCCGCTGCGGTTCTTCCGGGAGAACCTGAAGCTGGGCGAGGGCGGCGAGGAGGGCCTCGACAACGACATGGCACGGACGACGTTCGAGCGCACCGGCGCGAGCGTCATGGGCAGGCGCATGTTCGACCTCGGCGAGCGGTCCTGGCCGGAGGAGGCCCCCTTCCACACCCCGGTCTTCGTGGTGACACACACCAAGCGTGACCCGTGGGAGCGGCCCGGCGGCACCACGTTCCACTTCGTCGACGACGGCATCGAGCACGCCCTCGACCAGGCCCGCGAGGCCGCCGGCGACCGCGACGTCCGCATCGCCGGCGGCGGCGCGACGATCCTGGAGCACCTGAACGCAGGCCTGGTCGACGAGTTCTCGATCACGCTGTCACCGGTGCTCTTCGGCACCGGCACCCGCCTGTTCGACGGAGTGGACGCGTCCAGGATCGCGCTGGAACCGCTCCGCTCGGAGCCGTCGACGCGGGTGACACACCTGACCTACGCGGTGCGCCGACGGTAGCCGTACTACGAGTCCGGCCGTCAGTCCTCGTCCTCGATGCGGAAGCCGACCTTCAGGCCGACCTGGAAGTGCTCGATCTGCCCGTTCTCGATCTGGCCCCTGACCTGTGTCACCTCGAACCAGTCGAGGCTGCGCAGGGTCTGCGCGGCGCGGGCGACGCCGTTGCGGATGGCCTGGTCGATGCCCTCGTGAGAGGTGCCGACGATCTCGGTGACCCGGTACGTGTGGTTGGACATGCGGGTACTCCTCTCGGCCGTGACGGGCGCGTCACGCGTCACTCCACCGTGCCCCAAGGTGCGGCGGTACGCGAGACGGCCCGTCACCCGAGGTCAGCGCACCACGCTCAGTGACAGCGCGAAGCGGCCCTCCCGGTCGGTCCACCAGTGGGCCAACTCCAGCCCGGCAGCCGCCAGTTCGGTCCGTACGCCGTCCTTGCGGAACTTCGCCGAGATCTCCGTGCGCAGTTCCTCACCGGCCGTGAAGTCGACGGCGAGATCGAGCGCCGGGATCTTCACGGTCTGGTCCGTGCGGGACCGCAGCCGCATCTCGATCCACTCGTTGTCGGCGTCCCAGAGGGCGACGTGGTCGAAGGCGTCGACGTCGAAATCGGCGCCGAGCTCGCGGTCGACCACGGTCAGGACGTTCTTGTTGAACGCGGCCGTCACCCCGGCCGCGTCGTCGTAGGCCCTGACCAGGACCTCTTCGTCTTTGACCAGGTCCGTGCCGAGCAGCAGCGCGTCGCCGGGTGAGAGCAACGCGCGGAGACCGGCGAAGAACGTGGCGCGTTCCGCCGGCAGGAGGTTGCCGATCGTGCCGCCGAGGAACGCCAGCAGGCGCGGTCCCGGTGTCTCCGGGAGGGTCATCGCGCCGGTGAAGTCGGCGATCAGGGCATGCACGTCCAGGCCCGGGCGCTCCGCGATGAGGGCGTGCCCGGCCTGCGTGAGGGCGCTCTCGCTGACGTCGACCGGGACGTACACGGCCAGGTCGGTGAACGCGTCGAGCAGGTGGCGCGTCTTGTCCGAGGAGCCGGAGCCCAGCTCGACGAGGGTACGGGCGCCGGTCGCGGCGGCGATCTCGCCGGCCCGGTCGATGAGGATCTCCCGTTCCGCGCGGGTCGGGTAGTACTCGGGCAACTCGGTGATCTGCTCGAAGAGTTCGCTGCCGTGGGCGTCGTAGAACCACTTCGGCGGGAGGGTCTTCGGGGTGCGGGTGAGGCCCTCCAGGACGTCGGCGCGCAGGGCCGCGTCGGTGGCGTCCTCGGGCAGGGTGCGGGTGAGAAGGAACGGGCTCACGTACGGGGCTCCTTCGAAGGTGCGGGTGCTAGGTCCTTCAGGGGGGTGAGGAGGACCTCGGTGCGGGTCGCGGTGAGCAGAGTGCGGTCGGGGACCTCCTGCCAGTGCGGGTCGTCGTCGTAGGGCTCGGAGGCCACGACCGTGCGGCGGCCGGGCTCCGAGAGGTACCAGAGGGTGTCGCCCCAGGCCGTCGCGGCGATCGTCTCGCCGTTGGTGAGAAGGAGGTTGAGGCGGGAGCTGGGGGCGGCCGAGGCGACCTCGACCACCGTGTCGGCCAGCGCCTGGCCCTCCGCGTCGCCCGCCCGCAGCCGGCCGAGGACCAGCGCCCAGACCAGCGCCGAGTCGCAGCGGGCCTCTAGGGACAACAGGTCCACCGGGGGCAGGCGTTGGGCGAGCGCCGCTAGCGTCTGGGGCCAGCCGGTGACGGCGCCGTTGGGGCTGAACAGCCAGGGGCCCGCGGCGAACGGCGCCGCCGCGGCCTCCCCGTCCGCGCCAGCGAACGTCGCGTCCCGTACGGCGGCCAGCAAAGCCCCCGAGCGGACCACGCGGGCCAGGTCGGCGAAGGACTGGTCGCCCCAGATGGGCACGGCCCGCCGGTAGCGGCCCGGCACCGGGTCGCCCTCGGCGTACCAACCCACTCCGAAACCATCGGCGTTGACCGTCCCGTGCTTCTGCCGACGCGGTTCCCAGGACTGCCTGTACAGGCTGTGCTCCGGGTCCACGAGGAGCCGACCGAGCGGCTCCTCGGGTCCCAGGTACGCCAGGTGACGGCACATCAGACGGCCCCGGAGCGGGCGGTGCGGAAGCCGGAGAAGATCTGCCGCCGGATCGGATAGTCCCAGTTGCGGAACGTGCCCCGGCAGGCCACCTCGTCCACCGCGAACGAACCGCCGCGCAGGACCTTGTACTCGGGGCCGAAGAACACCTCCGAGTACTCCTTGTACGGGAACGCCTTGAAGCCCGGGTAGGGAAGGAAGTCGCTCGACGTCCACTCCCAGACGTCACCTATCAACTGGCGTACCCCCAGCGGTGATTCGCCCGCCGGATAGCTGCCTGCGGGGGCCGGGCGGAGGTGGCGCTGGCCGAGGTTGGCGTGCTCGGGTGCCGGGTCGGCGTCGCCCCAGGGGTAGCGCATCGAGCGGTCGTTCGTCGGGTCGTGGCGGGCGGCCTTCTCCCACTCGGCCTCGGTGGGCAGGCGGCGTCCGGCCCAGCGGGCGTAGGCGTCGGCCTCGTACCAGCACACGTGCAGGACGGGCTCGTCGGGCGGCACGGCCTCCGTCGCGCCGAAGTGGCGCCGGAGCCACTGCTTGCCGTCCTTGCGCCAGAACAGCGGCGCGACAACGGAGTTGCGGCGGATGTGCGCCCAGCCCTCCTTCGTCCACCAGCGCGGGTCGTCGTAGCCGCCGTCCTCGATGAACGCCAGATACGCGCCGTTCGTCACCGGGGACGTGTCGATGTGGAAGGGGGCCATGTCGCGTCGGTGCGCGGGCTTCTCGTTGTCCAGGGCCCATGGCTCGGTGGAGGTGCCCATCGTGAACGGGCCGCCGGGGACGAGGACTTCGGCCGGGCCGGTGAACAGCGGTACCGGCTCCGGGTCCGGGGCGGTCAACGCCTGCGGTCCCGTGCGGAGCTGATGGGTGATCAGCATTGTTTCGTCGTGCTGTTGTTCGTGCTGGGCGACCATCCCGAAGGCGAAGCCCATCTCGGTCAGCCGGGTTCCGTGGAACGCCGTGCTCTCCAGCACGTCCGTCACCCGGCCGCGCACCTCGGCCGCGTACTGCCGTGCTTCGGCGGGCGGCAGCAGCGGCAGCGAGGGGCGTTCGGAGCGCGGGTGCTCGAACGCGTCGTAGAGGCCGTCGATGTCGGGCCGCATCGCGTCCCGGCCGGCGACGGCCCGCAGCAGCCACAGCTCCTCCTGGTTGCCGATGTGTGCGAGGTCCCAGACCAGCGGGGACATCAACGGCGAGTGCTGAGCGGTGAGTTCGGGCTCGTCCACACAGCTCGTCAGGAGCGTGGTGCGGTCCCGGGCCGTGGTGAGGGTGGTCAACGCCCGTTCCCTGAGCGCTTCGATATCGATGTCATCAACGGTGGTGTCGGCGTCGGTCATGTGCGGATGTCCTTCCCGTGCGGGCGGCTGTCCGTGCCACGCACGCGGTCGAGCAGATCGTCGGCGGGGCAGCGGCCCCGGATCACATAGCGGTCGAAGTACGCGCGGACGGCGTCCGTGACCTCGGCGCTCGCGCCCAGCCGGGGCAGGGCCTCCAGCGCGGTCGCGAAACAGACGAGCGCCACCTCGTGGAGCTCCGGGTCGGACAGTCCGTAGCGGGCCGCGTCGATCCACAGCGGATTGTGCGGCGCGGGCAGCCCCAGGGACCGCTCGGCCAGCGGCTTCACGGCCCGGTACGCCGTCTCGGCGGCCTCCGGGTCGTCGAACAGCGCCGTCGTCACGGCCAGCGGCACGATCCAGCCGTCGTCCCCGGGCTGCGCGTCGATCATGCGCAGTTCGAGATGTCCGCGCGGTCTGACCGGCGGGAACAGGGTGGTGAGGTGGTAGTCGAGGTCGGCACGGGTCGGCGGCGTCGACGACCGGGTCCACTCCCGGAACGTGAGCCCCTCGGGGACGTCCCACGGGCCGTCCTCGCGCCGGACACACATCACCGGCGAGTCGAGGACGTGCTCCGCCCAGGCGCCGCGCGGTTCCGCGTCCAGCGGGGGCGCGCCCGCCCGGCCGGGGCCGATCTCCATCCAGATCAGCTGCCGGGTGGAACGCCAGCCCGTGGGGCTGCGGCCGACCAGCGGGGAGTTGGCGAACGCGGCCACCAGCACCGCGCCCAGCTGGTGCGCCAGCCACCAGCGCCGCCCATGGCCGAGCGGCCCCGGCTCCTCGTAGCCCGCGTCCAGGCACACCTGAACGGACGCCGAGGTGCACATCATGCGGCGGCCCGCGGGGCCGGTGCGGTCGAGGCAGCGTTCCATCGCGTCGTAGCGTGGCTCGTGCAGGAACCGGCGCGGCGGGTGCCAGGGATCGTGGCCGACGCCGACCAGCCCCAGGTTGTCGCGGGCCAGCACCGCGCGGACGGTGTCGAGGTCTTCGGAGACGGAACCGATGCACTCCATCAGGGAGGTGGCGGGCGACGAGCTCAGTTCCAGCTGGCCGCCGGGCTCGACGGTGAGCGCCGACCTCAGGTGCACGGTCTTCAGTGCGGCGTAGGCCGCTTCGAGTCGTTCGGGTGAGACGGGGAGCTGCGGCAGTCGCAGCTCGTGGACGAGCCATTCCACTTCGACCCCGAGCGTGCGGGGCGGACCGGTCTTGAAGCAGATGCCCCTGACCAGGGCTTCCACCTCGGGTTCGGTGACCGCGGTACGGGGCTCCGTACAGTCGCTGCAGTCACTTGCCGTATCGGACATGTCGGGATCCTCCTGAGATTCCACCATGTCGCCGACCCGGTTTCGGTTGGGCCCGGGCCGGCACACTCGTCCCACCCAAGACCTTCGCGCCGCGTCGCACAAGGGTGCGTATCGGCACGTTCGGGATCGGTAATCTCCGGTTCGCCGGCCGTTCGCGGGGCCCGGAAACTCCGTTGCACCACACGACCAGCATCGCTCACGATGCAGGTATGAGCACGACGGGGGAGATCGCGGGGCGCGCGCTCATGGCGTACACGGGGGTTATGCCATGAGCGCGCGCCTGCGCGGTATCGCGCAGCAGACCGAACAGATCGTCGCGGCCGGGGGCTACCGCAGGGCGGACGGGCGCGAGGTGTCCATCGCGGCCCAGACCGAGGCGGCCCGGGCGGGCACACGCCTGTACGGGCCGGAACCCATACCGGTGTCACCCTTCTCACCTGCCGAGACGTTCATCGAGGTCACCGGCGAGAGCAGCCTGGAGGCCGCCCGCCGGCTCACCGGCCCGGTCGCCGTCCTGAACTTCGCCTCGGCCCGCAACCCGGGCGGCGGCTTCCTGAACGGCGCGCAGGCCCAGGAAGAGGCGCTGTGCCGGGCCTCCGCGCTGTACACGTGCCTGCTTGAGGCCCGCGGTTTCTACGACCACCACCGCGCCCACCGCGACCCGTTCTACACGGACCGGGTCATCCACTCACCGGCCGTCCCCGTCTTCCGCGACGACAAGGGCCGACTCCTGGACGAGCCGTACACCGCCGGCTTCCTGACCGCCGCCGCGCCGAACGCCGGGGTCGTGCTGCGCACGGCACCAGAGCGCGCGGCCGAGCTGCCGGGCGCCGTCGCCGTACGGGCGGAGCGGGTGCTGGAGACG
>NZ_JAWOAI010000053.1:0-30234 GCF_033194735.1 Streptomyces sp. W16 | reverse complement strand
TGCCGCGCCCGCCCGGCGCACCGGCGGACAGACCGCCGCGCTGGTCGTCCTCTTTCTGCTGGGCGGGCTGTTCGCCTTCCTCGCGCTCGCGATGACGGCCTTCGGCGGCGGCGACCCCGACAGCAGCACCGGCGAGTGGCTCGGCCTCGCGGGCTTCCTGTGGGCCGTCACCGGACTGCTGGTCTGGCCCGCGGTACGGATTCTGCGGCGCACCCGGCGGACGTGACCTACCGCAGGTACGGGTTGCCCTGCTGCGCCGGCATGACCACGTACAGCGGCTGCTTCGAGGGCGGGGTGTCGAACATGCCGAACAGCAGCAGTCCGGCGGCCAGGAACATGGTCAGCACGACGGCCACACCGAGGAACGGGTCGCCGCTGGAGCTGCCTCCGGACGCCGCCCACGGCAGCGTGACGCACTCGTAGAACGCGAAGGACGCGAAGGCACCCCAGTCCGAACCCCTGCCGCGGCGGATCGCCGCGTACAGGAAGGGCACCCACACCAGCAGGCCGCACGACCCCCAGGCGAGGAACACCCAGACGATCCGCTGCCACCAGCCGGCTTCCAGCCGCTTTGCCATGTCAACCCCCCAAGGTCGGGCCAAGGTTATGGCACGGGCCGTCGCCCGGGGGACGAACGGCCATGTGAGCCACCACGCAACCAGGCGGACGCCCGCCACGCTCCGTGCCCGAGTACGGCGTTTGTCCGGTCCGCGTTCCCTGAAACGCGAGTTTTTGCCGTGTCGTGAGGGAATCTTGTGGCGATCGAGAGGATCTGTTTTCCGGGCCCAAGGACAGCGTCGATTATCGTGCGATTCGCTGGGGTCCCAAGTCCCGCGCGCGCACGGACAGTTCCGTACCAGGGCCGTACGACCGTAGTCCTACGGCGTCGCCGCGCCGGACCCGCGCAGCTTCCGGGGGCCCTCAGGGGGCCGACAATTTTCCGGCGGACGTCGTACACGTCCGCTTGTCATGAACAGGGGTGGGGTTTTTCGTGTCCGAGCATCGGCAGTCGAAGAAGCGCAGATACATCGCGTGGGGCGTCGCGGGTGCCGCCGTCGTCGCCGGGGGCGGTATCGCCGCGCAGACCTCGATGGCCGCCACGACCTGGCCCGCGCAGAAGACCTACACGGGCCGCGCCTTCGACACCTGCGCCGCCCCCTCCCTCGCCGCGATGAAGGCCTGGCACGGCGGCCTCTACGGCGCCGCCGCCGTCTACATCGGCGGCAAGAACCGCGGCTGCAGCCAGCCCAACCTCACCGCCTCCTGGGTCAAGTCCCTCACCACGGTCGGCTGGAAGTTCATCCCGCTCTACGTCGGCTCCCAGCCCTCCTGCGGCTCCGGCGGCTCGGTGAAGATCAGCGCCACCACCGCAGCGGCCGTCGGCAAGTCCGAGGCGGACGACGCGGTCGCCAAGTCCGCGGCGCTCGGCTTCAAGGCCGGCAGCCCGGTCTACCTGGACATGGAGTCGTACGACACGACGAACACGTCCTGCAACAACGCCGTGCTGACCTATGTGCGCGCCTTCGACAAGGAACTGCACGCCAAGATCTACCGCAGCGGCCTCTACGGCTTCAGCAGCTCCAGCGCCAAGGCGATCGCAACCGCGACCACCAAGACGGACCTGCCGGGGAACCTCTGGTACGCGCTGTGGGACAAGGTCAACACGACGACCTCGGACTGGCCGTGGGGCTCCACCCAGTTCACCGACCACAGCCGCGCCCACCAGTACATGGTCAACAGCAAGGAGACCCGCGGCGGTTACACGATCACCGTGGACCGCGACGCGTGGGACGCGCCGGTGGCCATCACCGGCTGAGCGGCACGGGAACGGGTTGAGAGCCGGGGGCGGGCAACCGGTGCCGACAGCCGGGTGCCGGGTGTCGGCTGCTGACGGCCTGGTGCTGAGGGTCGAGGGGTGAGGGCGATGAGGATGTTGAGGGTGCTGAGGGCGTCTGCCGCGCCGGTGCTGCGGACGCCGGCCGTGCGCGCGGGGTTCGCCGTGCTGCCGGTCGTCAGCCTGGGCCTGCTGTGTCCCGTCCCGTCCCTCGTCCTCGCCCTGCGGCGCCGCACCCGCGCCGACTGGCTGGCCTTCGCCGGGTTCACCGCGGTCCTCGCGGCCTGGATCACCGAACTCGCGCTGACGCCGGTCGACACGCACGGCGCGTTGTTCGGCGTGGACCTGCTGCTGGTCACCCTGTCCATGGCGGGCGCCTCGGCGCACGCGTGGCGGGCGTGGCCCCGGCGAGCGGGGGGTCTTGTGGCGGGTCAGGCACATGGCCTGGTGGTCGACCGCGCGGAGGGCCTTTCGATGGATGCGATCGACCGCGCGGAGGACCCTTCGATCGATGCGATCGTCCGCGCGATCGACCGCGCGGACGGCCTTGCGATCGTCCGCGCGGACGGCCTTGCGATCGTCCGCGCGGACGGCCTTGCGATCGACCGGGTGCAGGACCTTACGGCTGATCGGGCAGGCGACCCGGTGGTCGAACGGGCTGAGGAGTAGCGGTACATGGGCAAGCAGGTCCGGCAGGTCACGCAGGCGCGTCCGGTCCCGGCGGAGAAACAGCGACGGCTCACGCGCGTGGGGCATGCCGTGGTGGCCGGGCTGCGTTCGCTGGGCGGTCGCACCATCGCCATGATCGCGACAGCGCTCGCCGTCGTCCTCGCGGTGATCGTGACCGGGATCGTCCTCTCCAGGCACGACAGCCGCCCGCCGATCCCCGCCACCCGGGCCCGGCACTACACCGACACCGACGCCTGCCTGCTCACCGACCACCAGGGCATCAACGGGAGCACCGCCGCCACGGTCTGGCGGGGCATGCAGGACGCCTCACTCAGGACGCACGCGCGCGTGAGCTACACCTCGGTGACCGGCGAACAGAGCACCGCGAACGCGCGCCCCTTCCTCAACGCCATGCTCCAGAGCTCCTGCGAGGTCGTCCTCGCGGTGGGCGGCTCCGAGGTGAGGGCGGCGCAGGAGACGACGGAGCGCTACGCGAAAGTCGGCTTCGTACTCGTGGGCAGCGACAGCAGCGACGGTGCGGGTGCGGACAAGACCGCCACGAACGTGTCCTGGGTACCCACCGGCGACGGACTCCGCGCGGCGGTCACCGCGGCCGTGGAACGAGCGCTGGACGCCCGCGGCTAGCGCACGCGTGTGTGCCGGGTGCGTGCCGGTGCCCGAAGTCCTGGTGAATCGTTGGTCGAATGGGTTGGCCACAGGCGACCCACTGCCTAACATCGATCACCGCAAGACTTTGTGCGCCCGCCCGTCGCCCGACCACCACCCCTGATGGAGGCGCTGCGCGCCGCACCTGTTATTGCAATCTCCAACGGGAGGCTCCCTTGCACCGCCGCCGTCGCACCGCGCTCGTCCTCACCGCCGTGATCGCCGCCGCGGCCCCCGCCCTGACCGCCTGCGGAAGCGAAGCGCATCCAGGCGCCGCGGCCGTCGTCGGCGGGCAGCGCATCACCGTCGCGCAGTTGCAGAGCAGGGTCAACGAGGTGCGCGTGGCACAGCGGGCGGCCGTCCAGGACCAGGCACAGTACGTGCGGGCCATCGCCACCACCGGCGGCCTCACCCGCGAGACGCTCTACGGCATGGTCTTCGACCAGGTCGTGCACCGCGCCGCACAGGACGCCGACGTCACCGTCACCCGCAAGGACATCCAGGACATGCGGGCCGCCCTCGCCCAGCAGGCGGGCGGCTCCAAGGCCCTGGAGGCGACCTGGCTGGCCCAGTACGGCGTCCCCCCGCAGCGCCTCGACGAGAACCTCCGCCTCCAGGTGGAGGGCACCAAACTCGCCACGAAGCTCGGCACCGACACCAGCCAGCCCGCCTTCTGGAAGGCCCTGTCGACCGCCTCCAAGGAACTCCACGTCGACCTCAACCCGCGCTACGGCACCTGGGACGTGGAGAAGAGCAGCCGGATCGACGCCAAGACACCGTGGGTACGCGAGGTCACGGCGGCGCAGACACAGAAGCCGGCGTAACGGTACGGCGGACACGGCATCCGGAGGGCTGGGTTACGTTCGGAGGGTGAACGAAACCACCCCCGGTCCCGAGAGCACCCCCGCCTCCGCCCCCGCTCCTGGCCGCATCGTCCTGCTCACCACCAGCCACCGTGTCGCTCCCGGACTGCTGTCCTGGCCCGCCTGGGAGGCACTGCGCACCGCCGACCGCGTGCTGTGCGCGGACGGTACGCATCCGCAGCTGCCGTATCTGAGCGAGGCCGGCATAGCCGTCGTCGAGGCGTCCCCGACCGCCGAGGAACTGGTCGCCGTCTGCGCTGGCGGTCACACGGTGGTGATCGTGGCCACGGGTGAGGGCGAACCGGCGTTGACCGACGGCCTGGCCCGCCTCGCCGGCTCCGGCCGCGTCCGGATGCCCGAACTGGAACTCCTCCCCGCCTCCTACGACCTGCCGGGCGCCCGCCTCCTCGACCTCGTCCAGGTCATGGACCGCATCCGTGTCGAGTGCCCGTGGTCCTCCCAGCAGACCCACAAGGGCCTGGCGAAGTACGGCATCGAGGAGGCGTACGAACTCGTCGACGCGATCGAGAAGGACGACCGCGACGAACTCCGCGAGGAACTCGGCGACGTCCTCCTCCAGGTCGTCTTCCACGCCCGGATCGCGGAGGAGGACCCCGAGACCCCCTTCTCGATCGACGACGTGGCCGGCGGCATCGTCACCAAGCTGATCCACCGCCACCCGCACGTGTTCGGCGACGAGACGGCGTCAACTCCCGAGGAGGTGAAGGCGCATTGGCTGCGCACGAAGGCCGAGGAGAAGCGCCGCACCTCTGTCACCGAGGGCATCCCCATGGGCCAGCCCGGCCTCGCCCTCGCGGCGAAACTGGCATCACGCGTACGGACGGCGGGACTTGAGGTACCGCTGCCGCTGTCGAAGGGGGACGACGGCATCGGTTACGAGCTGCTCGCGCTGGCGGTACGTGCCGAGGCGGACGGCGTGGATCCGGAGGCGGCGCTGCGGGCGGCGGGGCGGGCTTACCGGGATGCGATCAGGGCGGTGGAGTCGGCGAGCGCGGCCGGACGGTGAAGTAGGGCGGGTGAGGTCGCTCCGACGGGCGGATCCAGGGGCGTGGGCTCAGTACCGTTGGGGCAGGGACGGTTTCGGGTGTGGGGGAGCGCGTGGACGACGGGGAGATGGAGCGGCTGGCCGACGAGGCCGTCGATGTCTTGGTGTGGGGATTGGGATCGCCCGACTGGACGGACTGGGCGGCGGTCCGGGCCGAGTTCATCGTCTGGCTCGGACGGCGCGGACTGGACGCGTACGCGCAGGACCTCGCCACTGTCAACGGGGGGAGGGGAAAGCCCCCCAGCATGGGGCAGATGGCACTGTGGCGTCGTCAACTGCTTGAGGGAATCCGGCGGTCGTCCAACCCCATGGCCACCGACGAACTCCGCGCCCTCATCGGTCGGTTCGGCCCGACCGGGCAGCTCGCACCTAATAAAGACGGAGCCCTTCCCGACGCAGGCCAGCTGACGAGCCAGCCCCCGCTGCCCGAGCCCACCGACCGAGACCACATCGACTTCCGCCGCAGCACCTTCAACGGACAGGTCGTCGGCGTTCAGCACGTGAACAACACGTACGCTGCCCCGCCGCCGGATACCGCCCAACCAGGGCCGCTCGACTGGCCGTTGGCGAAGGACATCGAGCCGCTCACCCACGGGGTCCGGCCGACCCGGAGGATGAAGGGGCTGCCCGCGCTGCCGCCGTACGTGCGCAGGGATCAGGACGGAATGGTCAACTCGGCGTTGGAGCAGGCGCGTTCGGAGGGCGGGTTGGTGGTCGTCCTCGGGCAGGCGTACGCGGGAAAGTCGCGTACCGCCCTGGCGGCGATGGCTCAAGTGGCCCCCGACTACCGGGTGTTCGCGCCCGCCCAGCACGAAGACCTGCGGACGCTGCCCACGCTGCTGCGGGGCCGGACGGAGCGGTGTGTCGTCTGGCTGGACGACCTCGACGCGCATCTCGGGAGCGGTGGTCTGGAGCCGAGACTGCTGGGCCAGTTGACCGGGCTCGAAGCGGTCGTACTGGCGACGATGCGGGAGGACGCCTACGCCAAGTACGCCCGAAGGACGTCCGCGCAGGGCCGGCTGCTGGGCCTGGCGCAACTCGTCGAACTTCCTCGCGCTTGGGGGCCCGCCGAACGGAAGCATGCTGGGGGGGCTAGTGATCCCCGGCTCATCGAGGCTGCCCGAGAGAGCAGCACGGTGGGCGTCGCCACCTACCTCGCCATCGGCCCCCGCCTCTGGAACGACTGGCAACTCGCCCCGAACCGCGAGCGGCACCCTCGCGCCTACGCGCTGGTGCGGGCGGCGGTGGATCTGGCCCAGTGCGGACTGAAGGGGCCTTTGCCGCAGGACCTGTTGGTGAAGGTGCACGAGGGGTACGGCATCGCGGGGCTGGAGCGGGAGTCCCTGGAGGACGCCTGGGAGTGGGCCGGGCAGAAGCGGTACGGGGTGCTGCGCACGCTGAGATGCGGTGAAGGGGAGAAGGGACCGTTCGCGGACGTGCTGCCGTATTTCGTGCACACGGCGGAACAGGACGAGACGTTCCCGCCCGTCGCCGATTGGGTGTGGGGCCACGCGCTGGAGGCGGCGCGGGCGAACCCGGCGGCGTACGACGTCGAGAGCGTCGCCGCCGGGGCACGGGCGGCGTATTTGCGCAAGGCGGAGGCGGGGGACGCGGCGGCCATGCACGCCCTCGGCCTGCTCGAAGAGAGCGTCGGGGAGGGGGAGAAGGCCGAGTCGTGGGTCCGGCGGGCGGCGGAGGCCGGGTGGGCCGAGTCTGCCGGGCACCTTGGGCGGATGCTCGTGGAGCGCGGTGAGAGCAGGAAGGCGGAGCCCTTCCTGGAGTCGGCCGCCGAAGCCGGGGACGGTGACGCGGCGACCTTGCTCGGCAAACTCATGTTGGAGCGAGCAGAACGGTGGCTGAGGAAGGGGTTCGAGGCGGAGAACCCGGAGGCCGCGCACCGCTTGGGCGATGTGCTGCTCGGAAAGGGAGATGTCCTGGCCGCAGCCGTTCCCTACAGCGAGGCGGCAAGCATGGGATACGCCGGGGTCGCCCTGAACATGGGCTTGATGCACCTCCTGTGCAACGAGCGCGAAAAAGCCCAGGTATGGCTGGGGCGTGCGGCGAGCGACGGCAACGAGTGGGCAGGTGACCTGCAACGACTTCTGTGGGTCGAGCCGGAGTCCTTGGCGACCGCCGCTGAGAGCTTCGCGGTGACCGACGGTTGGCCCCTCTCCATCGCCCACCACGGCGTCGTACTGGAGAAACAGGGCCACCCCGACGAAGCCCGCGCCCAGTACGAGAAAGCCCACGAATCCGGCGACTCTTACGGCACCTACCGCCTGGCCACCCTCCTCGAAAAGCAAGGTAAGCCCGCCGAAGCCACAACCTGGTACCGCAAAGCCGCCGACATGGGACACCCCGCCGCCCTGAAGGCCCTCGCCGAGCGCCCCGCCACCCCGGATACCGTCAAGGAGTGACAGACCAGCCAGCCCAGCCGCACCCCCACCCCTCCGCCCCCGTACCCGCCCCCGAACTCTTCACCTGGGAGTTCGCCACCAACCCCTACCCCGCCTACGCCTGGCTCCGCGAGCACGCCCCCGTGCACAAGACACGCCTCCCCAGCGGAGTGGAGGCCTGGCTGGTCACCCGGTACGCCGACGCCAAGCACGCCCTCGCCGACCCGCGCCTGTCCAAGAACCCCGCGCATCACGACGAACCGGCCCACGCCAAGGGCAAGACCGGTATCCCGGGTGAGCGCAAGGCCGAGTTGATGACGCACCTCCTCAACATCGACCCGCCGGACCACACCCGTCTCCGACGGCTGGTCAGCAAGGCGTTCACACCCCGCCGGGTGGCCGAATTCGCGCCGCGCGTGCAGGAGTTGACGAACGATCTCATCGACCGGTTCGCGCAGACCGGCTCCGCCGACCTCATCCACGACTTCGCCTTCCCGCTCCCCATCTACGCCATCTGCGACCTGCTCGGCGTCCCCCGCGAGGACCAGGACGACTTCCGGGACTGGGCGGGCATGATGATCCGCCACGGGGGAGGACCGCGCGGTGGAGTCGCCCGGTCCGTCAAGAAGATGCGCGGCTATCTCGCCGACCTCATCCACCGCAAGCGCGCGGCCCTCGCCGACAGCCCGGACCCACTCCCCGGCGAAGACCTCATCTCCGCCCTCATCCGCGCCTCCGACCAAGGCGAGCACCTCACCGAGAACGAGGCCGCGGCGATGGCCTTCATCCTGCTCTTCGCCGGCTTCGAGACGACCGTCAACCTCATCGGCAACGGCACCTACGCCCTCCTCACCCACCCCGAGCAGCGCGCCCGCCTGGAGAAGTCCCTGGCCGCGGGTGAACGCGAACTCCTCGAAACCGGCGTCGAGGAACTCCTGCGCTACGACGGCCCGGTGGAGCTGGCGACCTGGCGCTTCGCCACCCGCCCGCTCACCCTCGGCGGGCAGGACATCGCGGCCGGCGACCCCGTACTCGTCGTACTGGCCGCGGCGGACCGCGATCCGGAACGGTTCGCCGATCCCGACGTCCTCGATCTGGGACGGCGTGACAATCAACACCTCGGCTACGGCCACGGCATCCACTACTGCCTCGGCGCCCCGCTCGCCCGGCTGGAGGGGCAGACCGCGCTCGCCACGCTCCTCACCCGCCTGCCCGACCTTCAACTCGCCGCGGATCCGGCCGACTTGCGCTGGCGCGGCGGGCTCATCATGCGTGGACTGCGCACCCTGCCCGTGGAGTTCACCCCCCGAGCGGGCACGCCAACCCCGTAAACCTGGACCGAACAGGCCATCTCGCCCCGTAAACCCGAAGATGACAGTTCCTCAAGTCTGTGATCTTCACGTGATCTACGTGGCATTAACTTGTGACAAGTGATCGACTGCGGCTACGTTCACGTACCAGCGCGGCGCCCCGCAGCACCCGCCGCGCGGTCCCCCCGCCGTCACGCGAAAGGCCCTCCGCATGCTCTCCGGGAACGGTCGTCACCGTCGCCCCCGTCAGGCTCCGGCAATCCTCGTCGCGGCCGGCGTGACCGGCTCCGCCATCGCCATCCCCCTCCTCGGCGCCGCAGCCGCGAACGCCGCCGACGGCACCACCTGGGACAAGGTGGCCCAGTGCGAGACCGGCGGCTCCTGGAGCGAGAACAGCGGCAACGGCCACTACGGCGGGCTGCAGATAACCCAGGACGACTGGGACAAGTACGGCGGCGAGGACTACGCCCCGACCGCCGACCTCGCCAGCCGTTCCCAGCAGATAGCCGTCGCCGAGAAGATCCTCGACGCCAAGGGCACCTCCGCGTGGATCACCTGCGCGCTGCTCTCCGGCCTCACCACGACCTCGGGTTCGGCGAACGTCGACACCGGCGTCGCGAGCGACTCGCCGTCGGCCAGTGCGACGGACTCCTCGGGTTCCTCCGACTCCTCCGACTCTTCGGGGGCCTCCGGATCGTTCGGGCTGTCCGACTCCGGCAACACGGAACCGACTCCGTCCGATTCGTCCGACTCCTCCGGCGGTGACTCGCAGAGCCCCACGCCCTCCGCGACGGACAACCCCACCAAGTCCGACAAGTCCACCACTCCTTCGACGGACGACGGCTCGGCCACCGCGTCCCCGAAACTCGACGAATCGGACAACTCGGAGCAAGCGGTGGGCAAGTGGAGCCTTGTCGACACCGGCGCGCTCGGTGACTCCTCCGAGCAGGCGGGCGACCAGGGGGTTGAGCAGCAGAGCACCGGCAAGCATCGAGGAGCGAGCGCCGAGGAGAGCACGGAGAGCGCGGTGACGCAGTCGTACACCGTCCGCGCCGGCGACTCCCTCGCGTCCATCGCCGACTCCCTTGGCTTCGAGGGCGGATGGCGCGCGCTCTACGCCGAGAACAAAAAGGTGATAGGCGCCGATCCGTCCGCTGTCGTCGCCGGTCAGACCTTGGACGTCAGTGCTGAAACGGGCTGAAAGTAGCAGCAAAACAGCGGGAGTTCACGTCACGCTTCGCGCCGAATGTCCGCTTTGGTGAAAGTGTGGGATGAGTCTCAGAAGCCCTGATCGTCTTTGAAATTCCGCGGTTTCCCTGTCTACGGTCAAGGCCGCTCGTCACCACGAGCCCCGGCTGCCGCACACGCCGAGTCCTGCCAGCGGCTTCCGGGAACATTCGTCGCGTCAAGCGCCGTAGGCAGGAGCGGGGGACCCAAGGTAAGTGCCGGGCCCGGGAGTTGAGAGACGACCGGAACCGGCTTGGGGTTAAGTCGCGCACCGAGAGGTGTGCGGCCGGGCAACTCACACGGCCCGAACCCGACAGCTCACCTCGCAGGCGTCGGTGAGGGGATTGGGATCTTCCATGCTGTTTTCCGGCAAGGGCAAGCACCGTCGTCCGTCCAAGGCCACCCGCGTCGCCACGCTCGCCGGCGTGACCGGTGTCGCCATCGCCGCCCCGCTCATGGCGGCCGGCAACGCCTCCGCGGCCACCGCCTCCGAGTGGGACACGGTCGCCAGCTGCGAGTCCGGCGGCAACTGGTCCATCAACACCGGCAACGGCTACTACGGCGGCCTGCAGTTCTCCGCCTCGACGTGGGCCGCGTACGGCGGCACCGCCTACGCCTCCACCGCGAACCAGGCCTCCAAGTCCCAGCAGATCGCCGTGGCGGAGAAGGTTCTCGCCGCCCAGGGCAAGGGCGCCTGGCCCACCTGTGGCACCGGCCTGTCGAGCGCCGCCTACTCCGGCGGCAGCTCCAGCTCGTCGAGCAGCTCGAACAGCTCCTCCAGCTCTTCGAAGACCACCACCGAGCGCTCCACGTCCGACACGACGGCCTCCCGCTCCGCCGAGCGCCCGGCCGCCAAGAAGACCGTCTCCACCCCGACCGGCAAGAAGGTCAAGAAGGGTGACGGCGAGTACAAGGTCGTCAAGGGCGACACCCTCAGCTCCATCGCCGAGAAGCACAAGGTGAAGGGCGGCTGGCAGCAGCTGTTCAAGCTGAACAAGAGCATCATCGACGACGCCGACTTCATCTACCCGGGCCAGCAGCTGCACCTTAAGTAGCTCTCAGCTGAACCACAGCGCCCTCACAACCGTGGACTCCATCATGGAGACCTCGTGAGGGTCACCCCCGTCCCCCACGGGCTCCCCGCTCCGGTGCGTGTTCCCCCGTACGCACCGGGGCGGGGCTTTTTGCGTCCTCTTCAGCGAAGCGTTTTGTTCCGTTCGGAAACAATTTACTCTCGGTTCTGTCCAACAGGCGGCCGAGCGGATGGCCAATCGCCCCGAGCCGGTTAGGCTCGTCTCGCAGAGCCGCTGCGGTGTTGCCGTAGCCGCGTCAGACCCCATGAAGGAGATGCTCGTGCCGTCCATCGACGTCGTCGTAGCCCGGGAAATCCTGGACTCCCGAGGCAACCCCACGGTCGAGGTCGAGGTCGGCCTCGACGACGGCAGCACGGGTCGTGCCGCCGTTCCGTCCGGCGCCTCCACGGGTGCTTTCGAAGCCATCGAACTGCGTGACGGCGACCCCAACCGCTACGGCGGCAAGGGTGTCGAGAAGGCCGTACTCGCCGTCATCGAGCAGATCGGCCCGGAGCTCGTCGGCTACGACGCCACCGAGCAGCGCCTGATCGACCAGGCGATGTTCGACCTGGACGCCACCGACAACAAGGGCTCGCTCGGCGCCAACGCCATCCTCGGCGTCTCCCTCGCCGTCGCGCACGCCGCGTCCGAGGCCAGCGACCTCCCCCTCTTCCGCTACCTCGGCGGTCCGAACGCGCACCTGCTGCCCGTTCCGATGATGAACATCCTGAACGGCGGCTCGCACGCCGACTCGAACGTGGACATCCAGGAGTTCATGATCGCCCCGATCGGCGCGGAGTCCTTCTCCGAGGCGCTGCGCTGGGGCGCCGAGGTCTACCACACCCTCAAGAAGGTGCTGAAGACCAAGGGCCTGTCCACCGGCCTCGGCGACGAGGGCGGCTTCGCCCCGAACCTGGAGTCCAACCGCGCCGCGCTCGACCTCATCATCGAGGCCATCAAGCAGGCCGGTTACATCCCCGGCGAGCAGATCGGGCTCGCGCTCGACGTCGCCGCGTCCGAGTTCTACAAGGACGGCAAGTACGAGTTCGAGGGCAAGTCCCGCTCGGCCGCCGAGATGACCGAGTACTACGAGGAGCTCGTGGCGGCCTACCCGCTCGTCTCCATCGAGGACCCGCTGTACGAGGACGACTGGGCCGGCTGGAAGGTCATCACCGACCGCATCGGCGACAAGGTCCAGATCGTCGGCGACGACCTCTTCGTCACCAACCCGGAGCGCCTCGCCCGCGGCATCGAGGAGGGCACCGCCAACGCCCTGCTCGTCAAGGTGAACCAGATCGGCTCGCTGACCGAGACCCTGGACGCCGTCGAGATGGCCCAGCGCAACGGCTTCAAGTGCATGATGTCCCACCGCTCCGGCGAGACCGAGGACACCACCATCGCCGACCTCGCCGTCGCGGTGAACTGCGGCCAGATCAAGACCGGCGCCCCGGCCCGCTCGGACCGCGTCGCCAAGTACAACCAGCTGCTCCGCATCGAGGAGATCCTCGACGACGCGGCGGAGTACGCGGGCCGCAGCGCCTTCCCGCGCTTCAAGGGCTGACCTCACCAAGTCCCCCCGGGGTTCCACCGGGTCAATCCTTAGCCAGTCGTACGTACGTCCCCGCACCCGGTCCCGTACCGTGTGCGGGGACGTACGCACGTGTGAAGGGGAGGCGGGACATGGCCGTGAAGGACCGGGACCGGTTCTCCACCGCGACCAGGCTCAAGCTGCTCGGCGAGCAGACGGCGGCCCGTGTCTACCGCTCCCAGACCAAACGGCAGGCCCGCCGCTCCCGGCTCACCGGCCGGGCGGCCCTCCTCGCCCTGGTGCTGTGCTCGCTGATCGTGGCGCTCGCCTACCCGATAAGGCAGTACGTCTCCCAGCGCGCCGAGATCTCCGAACTGGAGCGGCAGCAGGCACAGGCCCGGCAGCGCGTCGAACAGCTCCGCGACCTCAAGGCACGCTGGCAGGACGACTCGTACGCGGAACAGCAGATCCGGCAGCGGCTGCACTATGTGATGCCCGGGGAGACGGGCTACATCGTGATCGACCCGGACGCGGCGAAGCAGTCGCGCGCGGAACTGGGGGCGGCCGACCGCCCGTGGTACTCGAACGTCTGGGACGGCGTGGACAAGTCCGACGCCTCCGACCAGTGACTGAACTGCCCAGTCGCTGAACCGAATTGAACTGACAGAGAGACTCTCGTACAGGCATGGAAACGCCCCCGCCGCCCACCCCGCGCACCGAGCCCACCGACGCCGACGTCGAGGCCTTCAAGCAGCAGCTCGGGCGTCCGCCGCGCGGCCTGCGCGCGATCGCGCACCGCTGCCCGTGCGGACAGCCGGACGTGGTGGAGACGGCCCCCCGCCTCCCCGACGGCACCCCCTTCCCGACGACGTACTACCTGACGTGCCCGAAGGCCGCATCGGCGATCGGCACGCTTGAGGCGAACGGCGTCATGAAGGAGATGACGGCCCGGCTGCAGACGGACCCCGAACTCGCCGCCGCGTACCGTGCCGCGCACGAGGACTACATCGCGCGCCGCGACGCCATCGAGGTCCTGGAGGGCTTCCCGAGCGCGGGCGGCATGCCGGACCGCGTGAAGTGCCTGCACGTCCTGGTGGGCCACTCCCTGGCCGCGGGCCCGGGCGTCAACCCGCTCGGCGACGAGGCGATCGCGATGCTGCCGGAGTGGTGGGCCAAGGGGGCGTGCGTACAGCCGCTCGCGGCACCGGACCCGGCCGACGAACTGCCCGCCGAGGCCGCCGAGACCTCCGACCCCACCGCGATCCGCAGCACGTACTTCTCCTACGTCCCGCTGCTCGAAGACGGTTTCAGCCGCGTCGCGGCCATCGACTGCGGTACGAACTCCATCCGGCTGCTCGTCGCGGACGTGGCTGTGTCCGACAGCGCCTCCGGCGCGGGGGCCACGGGTGAACTGCGGGAGCTGGACCGGCGGATGACGATCGTGCGGCTCGGCCAGGGCGTGGACAAGACCGGCCGGCTGGCGCCCGAGGCGCTGGAGCGGACGTTCGCGGCCTGCCGTGAGTACGCGGAGGTGATCCGCGAGAAGGGCGCCGACAAGGTCCGCTTCGTGGCCACGTCGGCCTCCCGCGACGCCTCGAACCGCGACGACTTCGTCCGGGGCGTCCTGGACATCCTGGGCGTCGAGCCGGAGGTGATCACCGGTGACGAGGAGGCGGAACTCTCCTTCACCGGCGCGACGAAGGAACTGACCGGCCGCGACGACCTCGCCTTCGCGAAGCCCTACCTGGTCGTGGACATCGGCGGCGGCTCGACGGAGTTCGTGGTCGGCGACGACCAGGTCCGTGCCGCCCGCTCCGTGGACATCGGCTGCGTCCGCATGACCGAGCGCCACCTGGTCCGCGACGGCGCGGTGACGGACCCGCCGACCCCTGACCAGATCACGGCGATGCGCGCCGACATCGAGGCGGCCCTTGACCTCGCCGAGAAGACGGTCCCGCTCCGCGAGGCCCGCACCCTGGTCGGCCTGGCCGGCTCGGTCACCACGGTCTCGGCGATCGCCCAGAACCTCCCCGAGTACGACACGGAGGCCATCCACCACTCCCGGGTCTCCTACGACCAAGTCCGCGAGATCACGGACTCCCTCCTCCACTCCACCCACGCCGAACGCGCCGCGATCCCCTCCATGCACCCGGGCCGCGTCGACGTCATCGGCGCGGGCGCCCTCGTACTGCTCGCGATCATGGAGCGGACGGGCGCGACGGAGGTCGTGGTGAGCGAGCACGACATCTTGGACGGGATCGCTTTCTCTGCGGCGGCCGAGTCGCGATAAGCGGCGATCCTCGACGGGATCGGATGGTCTTTGGCCCGACCGCCTACAGGTTGCGGTACACGTCCCGCCGGTCGCCCACCTTGACAACGAGGATGACGAGTTCGCCATCGTTGATCTGGTAGGCGACCCGGTGGCTTCCGACCCGCAGCCGGTAGAGCCCCGACGGACCGGTGAGCTTCTTGACGTCGGCGTCCTCGCGATACGGGTCGTCACCGAGTGCGGTCAGCGCCGTCAGGATGCGCATGGCGTCGAGTCGACTGACGGCCCGGAGCTGCCGCTGCGCCGCTGCGGTGAACCGGAACGCGTACTTCACGCGGCCCCGTCACCGCGCTCGGTGAACAGATCTGCCAGCAGTTCGGCCATGGTCACAGTGGGGCCGTTCTCGGCCAGGACCGCTTCGGCCTCTCGGGCCAGCATGACGTCGGCCGCCTCTTCCAGGGCTTCGAAGTCCGCGATCGGTACCACGGCAGCCACGGGAGTGCCGTTGCGGGTGATGACCGTCGGGGTGCCTTCCTCGGCCAGGTTGATGCGCTCCGCCAGATGGGCGCGGGCTTCCCGTATGGTCACGGTCTCCTCGGTCATGGCGTCAGTGTACGCGCATGCGTGTACACGTGGCCCGGATGAGTCGCGTTCGTGGGGCATCCTCGATGGGATCGCGTTCGGGATCGCGGCCAAGGCGGCGGAAGAGTCCGGAGGGACCGGAGAGGCCGGAGAGGCCGAAGGCGGCGACCGGCCCGTGGTGACGCCCCCCTCCTCGGGCGGAGGGCGGCACCGGCCTTGGGATTCGCCCCCTGTCCCCGCCGATCGTCGGGCACAGCCGACGTCGGCGGACAGGCGTATGTGCCGCGGGCCGTCCCCGTGGACGGCCCCGCGCGGTACGTTCGGTTCATGGGGTGGGGCGACCTGGTAACCGCGGTTGTTGGGGTGTTGGTCGGTGTCGTGGCCACGGAGGGCGTGCACTACTGGCGGGCGCTGCGGGAGAACCCGGCGATCCGGCTGCTGGTCCGGCATGGCGCGGCGCAGGGTGAGTACGTGTTGGTCAACAACGGGTACGCGAGCGCCTACCGGGTCGGGGTGTCGGTGGGCTGGGCCACGCCGAGGGGGCACTTCCGGCCCTTCCGGCACATCCGGCTTTGGAACGAGGTGCCGGCCGGTGCCGAGCTGCGCTTCCAGGTGTCGGCCGAGGACAGCCGGGGCGACGGCACGATCCTGTGTGTGGTCTGGCGCGCGACCTCGGAGCCCGAACCTGTGCTCCGGCGCAGGATGCAACTATGGCCCCTGGCGTGAGCGGAGCGCCCGCGTGGGCCCCGTTCGGCCAGCGCATGTTACCTTCCAGTAGCCAACGGCTGAGCAGGTCGGACAACGTATGAGCGGGGATCGAGGACGCTCGTGAGCCCCTCAACGACACGCCCGCGGAAAAGTTCGTGAAGTTCTTCACAAGGAATTCGGCCCTGTTGGACGAGGAAAGGGCCCCGGTTGGCCCGTCCGGGGGCTCGGTGGGCTCGGGAGCGTGCTCGGCGGGTCGGTACGGCAGTGATTCGGGGGCGTTTCGGGAGGGTGTCGCGGAGGTGTGGTCCAGGGGGTCCGGCGGAGCAGAGGAGCAGCTCACGCGGCCTTGACAACGGGGCGAACCGCACCGCGGTTCACCCCGTCCGAGGGGGCCTGGATCATGCGAGTCGCGGAGGATAACACAGCCCCTGTGGAAGCTTGTGAAGGGGCGCACGAGCGACCCCCCAGGGGCAGGTGGATACTCGATGGCATGAGCACCACGGAGCGTCCCAGGATCCTCGTAGTAGGCGGTGGGTACGTAGGCCTGTACGCAGCTCGGCGCATTCTCAAGAAGATGCGCTACGGCGAGGCGACCGTCACGGTCGTCGACCCCCGGTCGTACATGACCTACCAGCCCTTCCTCCCCGAAGCCGCCGCCGGCAGCATCTCCCCTCGGCACGTCGTCGTCCCGTTGCGACGCGTGCTGCCGAAGGCGGAGGTCCTCACCGGCCGGGTCACCACCATCGACCAGGACCGCAAGGTCGCCACGATCGCCCCCCTCGTGGGCGAGGCGTACGAGCTGCCTTTCGACTACCTCGTCATCGCGATGGGCGCGGTCTCCCGCACCTTCCCGATCCCCGGCCTCGCCGAGCAGGGCATCGGTATGAAGGGCATCGAGGAGTCCATCGGCCTGCGCAATCACGTCCTTGAGCAGCTCGACAAGGCCGACTCCACCACCGACGAGGAGATCCGCCGCAAGGCGCTCACCTTCGTCTTCATCGGCGGCGGTTTCGCCGGTGCGGAGACCATCGGTGAGGTCGAGGACATGGCCCGGGACGCGGCCAAGTACTACACCAACGTCTCCCGCGAGGACATGCGCTTCGTCCTCGTCGACGCCGCCGACAAGATCCTCCCCGAGGTCGGCCCCAAGCTCGGCCAGTACGGCAAGGAGCACCTGGAGAGCCGCGGGATCGAGATCTACCTCTCGACGTCCATGGATTCGTGCGTGGACGGGCACGTCGTTCTCAAGAACGGCCTTGAGGTCGACTCCAACACCATCGTGTGGACGGCCGGCGTCAAGCCCAACCCGGTCCTGTCCCGCTTCGGCCTGCCGCTCGGCCCGCGCGGTCACGTCGACGCCCAGCCGACCCTCCAGGTCACCGGCACCGACTACATCTGGACCGCCGGCGACAACGCCCAGGTGCCCGACATCGCCGCCCGCAAGGCCGGCGTCGAGAACGCCTGGTGCCCGCCGAACGCCCAGCACGCGCTGCGCCAGGCGAAGGTCCTCGGCGACAACGTGATCTCCGGTATGCGGGGCTTCCCGCAGAAGGAGTACTCGCACGCCAACAAGGGTGCGGTCGCCGGTCTCGGCCTGCACAAGGGCGTCGCGATGATCGTCATGGGCAAGGTGAAGATCAAGGTCAAGGGCCGTCTCGCCTGGTACATGCACCGTGGCTACCACGGTCTGGCGATGCCGACCTGGAACCGCAAGATCCGCGTCTTCGCCGACTGGACGCTCGCGATGTTCCTCAAGCGCGAGGTCGTGTCGCTCGGCGCCATGGAGAACCCCCGCGAGGAGTTCTACGAGGCCGCCAAGCCGGCGCCGGCTCCGGCCGCCGCCGCGAAGACCGAGGAGAAGGCCAAGGCCTCCTGACCATCTCCGGTCACCACTGACCCGTAGTACCCCGTAGTACCCGTAGTCGCAGTACCCGTAATACCCGTAGTACGCCCGAAGGGGCCGCCTGCCATCCGTGGTGCGGGCGGCCCCTTCGGCGTTTCCGGCGCCCACGTCTACATGTCCTCTACATCTGTTTTGCCTACTCGTAATGCTCAAGCAGGACTGCGATCGGGCCTGGCCGGTGTTTACGTAGTGATGGACAATTCCGGGATCCGCGTCACGGAGGTGTGCGCCATGGCTGATGCCGCGCTGCGGCTCAATTCCCTCTTCGAACAGCTACTGGGAACCCCCGTCCAGTTGCGCATCCGCGCCTGGGACGGTTCCGAGGCAGGGCCGCCCGATGCGCCGGTCCTCGTCGTACGCAATCGCCGCGCCCTGCGCCGACTCCTGTGGAAGCCCGGCGAACTGGGCATGGCGCGTGCCTGGGTCTCCGGGGACCTGACCATCGAGGGCGACCTGTACGAGGCCCTCGACGCGATGTCCTCGCTGGTGTGGGAGCGCGGCGACGACGCCCGCACCCTCACCCAGGCCCTGCGCGACCCCGAGGTGCGGTCCGCCGTACGCGGGCTGGTGAAACTCGCCGGACTCCCGCTGCCGCCCGCACCGCCCCCGGAGGAGGTCCGCCGCAGCCGCGCCCACCTCCACACCAAGCGCACCGACAAACGCGCCATCAGCCACCACTACGACGTCGGCAACGACTTCTACGAGATCGTCCTCGGCCCCTCGATGGTCTACTCGTGCGCCTACTGGGAATCCCCGGACGGCACCCTGGAGGACGCCCAGCGCGACAAGCTCGAACTCATCTGCCGCAAGCTGGAGTTGACGCCCGGTCGGCGTCTGCTGGACGTCGGCTGCGGCTGGGGCTCGATGGCGATCCACGCGGCCCGCGAGTACGGCGTGAGCGTCGTCGGCGTGACCCTCTCGCAGGAACAGGCGGCCTACGCCCGTAAGCGCGTCGCCGAGGAGGGGCTCACCGACAAGGTCGAGATCCGCGTCCAGGACTACCGTGATGTCACCGACGGGCCCTACGACGCCATCTCCTCCGTCGGCATGGCCGAACACGTGGGCTCCGCACGGTACCTGGAGTACGCAAGGGTCCTCTTCGCACTGCTCGGACCGGGCGGGCGGCTGCTCAACCACCAGATCGCCCGCCGCCCGTGGCAGGACGAATCGGCGTACGACATCGACGAGTTCATCGACGCGTACGTCTTCCCCGACGGCGAACTCGCTCCCATCGGCGCCACCGTGACCCAACTGGAGAGCGCCGGGTTCGAGGTGCGGGACGTCGAGGCGATCCGCGAGCACTACGCGCTCACCCTGCGCCGCTGGGTCGCCAACCTGGAGGCCGAGTGGCGGCGCGCGGTCGGGCTCGTCGGCGCCGGGCGGGCCCGGGTCTGGCGGCTCTACATGGCGGCCTCCGCGCTCGGCTTCGAGCGCAACCGCATAGGAGTCAACCAGGTGTTGGCCGTCCGGACCCCCGAACCGGGCGGCTCCGGAATGCCGTTGCGCGCCCGTACCTGGAACTGAGCGCAGCGATAAAAACGGGGCCCCGTTCCGCACCGGAACGGGGCCCCGACTCGTGCTCCGCTACTCGGACTTGATGGCCGACAGCATGTTCAGCTTCGCCGCGCGCCGGGCCGGCCACAGGGCCGCCAGGACACCGACCGTGCCCGCCAGGAGGAGGAAGAGCGCCATCCGGGCCCAGGGGATGACCAGTTCGTAGGTCGCCATCTTCGAGCCGATCAGCTCACCGGCCGCCCAGCCGAAGAAGACTCCCAGGCCGATGCCGAGCACCCCGCCGAAGAGCGAGATGACCAGGGACTCCAGCCGGACCATCCGCTTGATGCCCTTGCGGTCGAGGCCGATCGCGCGCAGCATCCCGATCTCCTGCGAGCGCTCGAAGACCGACATGGCAAGGGTGTTGATGACCCCGAGGACCGCGACGATCACCGCCATCGCGAGCAGGCCGTAGACCATGTTGAGGATCAGGGTGAAGACCTGGGCGATGCTGTTCGAGAGGTCCTTCTTGTCCTGGACCTTGACCGCCGGGTTGGAGCCGAGGGCCTTCTCCAGCTTGTCCTTCGTCGAACTCGACGCGCCGTCCGCGGTCTTGACGAGGATCTGCATGTCGGCCGGGTCGGTCTGGTGCGGGGCGAGCGTCGCGTTGTCGAGCATGATGCCGCGGATCAGCGCGTTGCCCTCGTAGACCGCGGAGACGGTCAGCTGCTGTGCCTTGCCGTCCTCGTAGTGCGTGGTGAAGGTCGAACCGGCCTTCCAGCCATGGGACTTGGCGGTGTCGTCGTCCACGACGACCTGGCTGCCGGCGACCTTGAAGGTGCCGCTGTCGACCTTGAGGTCGGTGAGCCTGCCGATCGCGGAGCCGTTGACCCCGGTGAGGAACTCGGTCTCGCCGTCGATGCGGGAGGGGGCGTTGCGCAGCGGGCTGCTGGCGGTGACGCCGGACGTGGTGGTGATCGTCTTGTCGACGTCGGGGGAGAGCTGGTTGCCGTTCGCCATCGAGACGATGTAGTCGGCGCTGATCGCGGACGAGGCCATCCTGTCGATCGCCTGCTGGAGGCTGCCCGCCATCACCGTCATACCGGTAATGAGGGTGAGGCCGATCATCAGCGCGGAGGCGGTGGCGGCCGTACGGCGCGGGTTGCGCACCGAGTTCTGGCGGGCCAACTTGCCGGAGATCCCGAAGATCCGCAGCGCCGGTGCCGCCGCCGCGATCAGCGGGCGGGACAGCAGCGGCGTCAGGATGAACACCCCGATGATCAGCAGGACGGCGCCGATCCCCATGGGTGCCTGACCGTCCGAACCGCTCATCGACGTGGCCGCGATGACGACCGCGACACCCACCCCGGAGAACAGCGCGCCCAGCGTGTTGCGCAGCACCAGCGACTTGGCGGTGGCCGTCGCGTACAGGCTGCTCATCGCGGCGACCGGCGGGATCTTTGCGGCCCGGCGGCCGGGCAGCCAGGCGGCGAGCATGGTGATGAGGATGCCGACCGCGAGGGCGCTGAGGACTGTGCCCGAGGTGATGATGAGCGGGCCGTCCGGGACGGTGGCGCCGATCGTGCCCATCAGCGCGCGCAGCCCGGCGCCGATGCCGATGCCGGCGACCAGACCGGCCACCGCGGCGACCGCGCCGACCACGAACGCCTCAAGGAGCACCGACCGCGTGACCTGCCGGCGGGAGGCGCCGACCGCGCGCAACAGGGCCAGTTCCTTGGTGCGTTGGGCGACCAGCATGGTGAAGGTGTTGGCGATGATGAACGTGCCGACGAAGAGCGCGATCCCCGCGAAGACCAGCAGCCCGGACTTCAGCCCGCTCATCGACGAGGCGATCGTCTCGGCCTGGTCGTCGGCGAGCTTCTTGGCGGTGGTGGTCTCCGTCTGCCCCTTCGGCAGGGCCTGGTCCAGCTGCGCCTTGAGCGCCGCCTGGCTCGTCCCGGCCGCGGCCTTCACATCGATCTCGTCGTACGTCCCCGCCTTGCCGAACAGCTTCTGCGCGGTCGCCGTGTCGAAGAGGGCGAGGCTGCCGCCGGCGGCGACATTGCCGTCGTCGGTGGTGAAGATGCCGGTGATCCTCGGTGTCAGCACCGGGCCGTCGACCGAGATGCGCACGGTGTCGCCGACCTTGTACCCGGCGCGCTTCGCGGTCTCGGAGTCGATGGCCACTTCGCCCGAACCATGGGGCGCGGCACCGGACTTGAGGGGGTAGCGGGCGTCCTTGTCCCCCCAGTAGTTGCCGCCCTCGGACTGGAAGCCGCCGCCGATGAGCTTGCCCTTCTTGTCGGCGATGGCGGTGAAGCCGTTCACGACACCGGTCGCGGACGCGGCGCCCGGCACCTTCGCGCTGGTGTCCAGCATGGCCTGGGTCAGCTCGGGCGTCTTGCCGACCGCGTCGCCCTCGCTGTCCTGGTGCTTGGCCTGGACGGCGACGTCGACCTGGTCGAAGCCCTTGGCCGAGCTGTTCTGGAAGGCGTTCGAGATGGTGTTGGTGAAGACCAGGGTCCCCGACACGAACGCGACGCCGAGCATCACGGCGAGCACGGTCATGAGGAGCCGGGCCTTGTGCGCGAGTACGTTGCGCAAGGCGGTTCGGAACATGGGTCTACTCAGTCCAGGTGTACGAGAGGTGAGCCGGGGCGATGAGTTGAGGAACCGTCAGAAGCCTCAGCTGGTGCGGCCCTTGGCGTCGAAACGCTTCATGCGGTCGAGCACCGAGTCCGCCGTCGGCTCGAAGACCTCGTCGACGATGCGGCCGTCGGCGAGGAACACCACCCGGTCCGCGTAGGCCGCGGCCACCGGGTCGTGGGTCACCATGACCACCGTCTGCCCCAGCTCCCGTACGGAGTTGCGAAGGAAGCCCAGTACCTCCGCGCCGGAGCGGGAGTCGAGGTTTCCGGTCGGCTCGTCGCCGAAGATGATGTCGGGGCGGGAGGCCAACGCCCTTGCCACGGCGACGCGTTGCTGCTGGCCGCCGGAGAGCTGGGAGGGCCGGTGCTTGAGCCGGTCGGAGAGACCGATCATCCGGATCACCGAGTCCAGCCACTCCTTGTCGGGCTTGCGGCCCGCGATGTCCATAGGGAGCGTGATGTTCTCCAGGGCCGTCAGCGTCGGCAGCAGGTTGAACGCCTGGAAGATGAAACCGATCTTGTCCCGGCGCAACTTCGTGAGCTGCTTGTCCTTCAGGGAGCCCAGCTCGGTGTCACCGATGCGGACGGAACCGGACGAGAACGAGTCCAGGCCGGCCACGCAGTGCATGAGGGTGGACTTGCCGGACCCCGAGGGGCCCATGATCGCCGTGAACTCGGCCTGCCGGAAGGAGATCGAGACCTGGTCGAGGGCGACCACCTGGGTCTCGCCCTGTCCGTAGATCTTGGAAAGATCCGTGGCACGCGCGGCCACTGAGGTGGTCCGGTCGGCGATGGGGGTGGTGGTCACGGAGGGCACTCCTGTCGGGACGACGGTGTTGCTGGGGACGTGTCCCATCCTTCCGGCCGTATGGCGCTGTGTAGTCACCCGCTGTTCCGGTTCCGGGGGCAGCCTTCAGGCGGACTGCACCTCGCGCTGTCATACCTGGGGATGAGGACCGCCCCCGAGACGAGCCCCGGGACAGGCACCGCGACGAGCCCTGGGTCAGGCCCAGGTCAAGAACCGGTGGAGCACCCTCGTTCGGGCGGTGAAATTCCGTCATTCCGCATACAGGCCCCCACACCGCACGCAAGGCTATTGGCAAGTGCTGATGGCTCTTTCCACGGTCTGATGAACCCTCAGACATCAATAAAATAAGACAACATCGGTACGCCCGCCCGCTGTTGGGGAGACGCGCCCCGATAGGCTCGGAACCTCGATGCGGAGCCCACGGCCTGCCCGGATGGTGGAATGCAGACACGGCGAGCTTAAACCTCGCTGCCCCTTCGCGGGCGTGCCGGTTCAAGTCCGGCTCCGGGCACTATCGTGGTCACTGACTGTGACCTGAGGGAACGGTGTGTTGCTACGGCACGCCGTCCTACGGGATGTGAAGACACCTCAACCGTTGACTTTCCGGCCGGGTCGGCCGGAAACTTGATTGCCGCCAGGGAGGTGAAGGAAATTTCACTCCACGAACACTGGCGACCACTGGTGACGTCAAGTGAACGGCCCACGCTCGAAGGGACCCCTGATGCGTACCACCGTCGGCATCATCGGAGCCGGCCCCGCCGGGCTCCTCCTCGCCCGGCTGCTGCACAACGCCGGTATCGACTCGGTCGTGCTGGAGAGCCGGGACCGGGCCTACGTCGAGCACCGGCAGCGGGCCGGGATCCTGGAGCAGGGGACCGTCGACGTGCTGCGGGCGGCCGGGGCCGGGGAGCGGCTGGACCGGGAGGGGCTGCGGCACGACGGGATCGAGCTGCGGTTCGACCGGAAGCGGCACCGGGTGGACTTCCCGGCCCTCACCGGCGGCCGTAGCGTGACCGTCTACGCGCAGACCGAGGTGTGCAAGGACCTGATCGCCCTTCAACTCGCGGGCGGCGGGCCGCTGTTGTTCGAAGCCGAGGCACTCGCGGTGGAGGGCGCGGACACCGGCAACCCGCGCGTCCGCTTCCGGCACCAGGGCGTCGAGGACGTCCTCGACTGCGACTACGTCGTCGGGTGCGACGGGTTCTGGGGCATCGCCCGCACCGCGATCCCCGCCGAGCTGACCCGCGTCTTCGAGCGGTCGTACCCCTACGCCTGGCTCGGCATCCTCGCCGATGTCGCGCCCTCCCACGACGAGCTCGTCTACGCCCGCCACGACCGCGGCTTCGCCCTCCTCTCCATGCGCTCCCCCTCCGTCTCCCGTCTCTACCTCCAGGTGGAGGAGGGCACGGACGCCGAGAACTGGAGCGACGACGCGATCTGGGCCGAGCTGGAGCGACGGTTCGAGACGGCGGACGGCTGGACGCTCGACCGTGGGCCCATCACCCAGAAATCGGTCACCCCCATGCGCTCCTACGTCCACGAGCCCATGCGGCACGGCCGGCTCTTCCTCGCCGGGGACGCGGCGCACATCGTGCCGCCGACCGGAGCCAAGGGCCTCAACCTCGCCGTCGGCGACGTCGTCACCTTCGCGCGGGCACTGACGTACAAGATGAAGACGGGGAGCGAGGAGCGGCTCGACGCGTACTCCGCCACCTGTCTGCGGCGGGTGTGGCAGGCCGAGCGGTTCTCCTACGACATGACGAGCCTCCTGCACCGCGCGCCCGACGCGACGCCCTTCGAGGGGCGGCTCCAGCTGGCCCGCCTGGAGCGGATCGCGTCCTCGCGGGCGGCCGAGACGGATCTCGCGGAGGCGTATACCGGGTTCCCTCTGGATGAACCGGATGAACAGGGATAAGGGCCTTCCAAGGCGGGCGTCACGGGTTGGTACCAGTGTTCACAGGGGATGCGGTCCACCGCGTACCTTGGCAGGACGAGGGGAAGATCCTCCCCAAGAGGTAGGGTCAAACTTTTGCCTACCTATTACTCTTGAGGCCAAGGCCGCGCGAGGCGGCCATGGAGGAGTGAAATGAGGAGCAGAAACCCGGTCTTCTCGCGACGGGGCTTCAGCCGTGACAACGGCTACGCGGGCTTCAACACCGCGCCGCAGGCCGGGGGCCCCGCCGTAGGTACGCAGGGCAACCCGTACGCGGGGGGCAACCCCTACGCGCAGAACCCGTACGCCCAGCAGGACCTGCAGCAGGGCGCACCGCCCCAGGCCCCGGCCACCACCGGCCGGATGACCATGGACGACGTCGTCCAGCGCACCGGCACCACCCTCGGCACGCTGATCGTCACGGCCACGCTCGCCTGGGTGCTGCTCCCGGTCGACGACGCCAACATCGGCCGTTCCTACGGCATCGGGATCGGCGCCGCGCTGGTCGCGATGGTGCTGGCGTTCGTCCAGTCCTTCAAGCGCAAGCCCGTCCCCGCGCTGATCCTGTCGTACGCCGCACTGGAAGGCGTCTTCCTCGGCGTCGTCTCCAGCGTCGTCGACAACCGCATCGCGAGCGGCGCGGCCATGCAGGCCGTGATCGGCACGATGGCGGTCTTCGCCGGCGTGCTCATCGCGTACCGCGCGGGCTGGATCCGCGTCAACCGCCGCTTCTACGGCTTCGTGATGGCCGCCGCGCTCGGCTTCATCCTGCTGATGGCTGTGAACCTGCTGTTCGCGGTGTTCGGCGGCGGTGACGGCCTCGGCTTCCGCAGCGGCCCGCTCGGCATCTTCTTCGGCGTCATCGGCATCATCCTCGGTGCCTGCTTCCTCGCCCTCGACTTCAAGCAGGTCGAGGACGGGATCGCCTACGGTGCGCCCAAGGAAGAAGCGTGGCTTGCCGCCTTCGGGCTCACGCTGACGCTGGTGTGGATCTACATGGAGTTCCTGCGGATCATCTCGATCCTCAACAGCAACAACTAGCGGCGGTACGGCGGTAGTTCCGCCTGCTTGCGCGAAAGGGCCCCGGGTTCGTTCCCGGGGCCCTTCGTCATGTCCGTGATGGGTCGGTCTGTGGTGCGCGCCTAGAGCAGTTTGCGCGCGGCCCTCCTCAGGTCGTACTCGTGAATGATCGCCTTGGCGTGGCCGTATGCGAGGTCGTGCTCGGCGCGGAGCCAGCTGACCTTCTCCTCGAAACGGAAGAGGGCGGGGCCTTCGTCGACGGTGCGCAGCCAGTCGGATACTTCACGACCGGTGCAGTGGGGGATGCGGGCGAGCAGGTTGCGGTGGGTCTCCTGGGAGAACACTTGGGACATCGGCGCCTCCGGACGCATGGGGTGTAAGCCGGTCCTTCAAGTCACCGTGCCTGAGCGTTCGCCCGTTGGCAACAGTCCCGGTACGGCGCGTAGTCTCGCGGCGTGGTGGATACGACGCGGTTGACTCAAGCGGTGGATCACTTCGCGGACCGGCTTCGGGCTGCGCCGCAGAGCCGTTTGCAGCGGGGCGCTGCCGCTGAGGCTTTGGGGCTGGCCAGGGAGTTTGCCCTGTGGGCGCAGCGGGTTGAGGATCCTTTGGGGGTGGCTCGGGAGATGCCGGATGCGGGGATGTTCGCCGCGGCGGATCAAATCACCGTTGCCGTGCATGACTTGGCGGTTGTGCTGGTGAATGACACCGAGGTCGAGCGGGCGGTGGGGTTGGTCGCGGAGGCGCAGAAGAGGGCGGGGGTCTGAGGTGCGTTGGCGGCATGCGATGCGTCGTGGCTGGTCGCGCAGTTCCCCGCGCCCCTAAAAACGCCGGCCCGCCGTTTGTGGCTTGAGGTCTGTCGTGGTTGGTCGCGCCCGCGCGGCGGAGCCGCAAATTGACACAGCCCCGCGCCCCTAAAGACCAAAAACGCAGGCCCACCGTGTCTTTGTCTTTTAGGGGCGCGGGGAACTGCGCGACCAGCCCCCACTCGCCCGCACCCGACAACGAACCGGCGCACCCCAGAAAATCAGAGTGACGCTATGACCCTGTCCGCCAGGATGTACACGTTCTCCTCGCCGCACGCGAAGGTCAGCGTGTAGGCGCCCGAGATTCCGGAGCCGCCCAGGAGGAACGGGGTTTCGCCCGCGCGGAGGGCCGCTGCGAGGCGTTCGGCGGTTTCGCGGTGGCCCGGGGTCATGCAGAGGGTGGTGCCGTCGACGAAGACGTAGACGTCGAGGGTGCCGAGGGGGCCGGGGCGGACGTCGGCCAGTTCTACGGCGGAGTCGGCCAGTTCCTCCAGCGTGGCCACCGTGCGTTCGTGGTCGTTCGCCACGGGTGACTGGGCCGGTACGAAGTCCGGGTGGGAGGGGTGGCGCCGGCGGGCGGCGGCTAGTTCGGGGGAGTCACCGGCGAACTCGTCGGGCTCCGTGAACGGCTCGGTCACCGGCTCCAGCGGTTCGAGGCCCACGAAGTCGCTCTGGCGGGGCATGAACAGCTCGCTGTCCGGCAGACCCAGCAGGGTCGGCACCTCGGTGTCGCGGGCTTCCTGGGCGGCCCAGAAGGCGCGTGCCTCGGCCAGTTCCCGCTCCCGCTCCTCGGCCAGTGCCTCG
Source organism: Streptomyces sp. W16 (assembly GCF_033194735.1). NCBI lineage: Bacteria > Bacillati > Actinomycetota > Actinomycetes > Kitasatosporales > Streptomycetaceae > Streptomyces > Streptomyces sp. W16. The sequence continues at coordinate 2,627 of NZ_JAWOAI010000053.1, read as the reverse complement.
GCCACGGCGGCGCGTATCTCATCCGCGTCGGTGTGGGTGCGGGCGGCGGGCACGAGTGGCCGTAGAGCGGCGGCCCGGCCCTCGGCGAGCTCGGTGTGCAGGGCTGCTACCTGGCGACGGAGCACCAAGAGGGTGCGCAGGACGGCGACGCCCACGGCGCCTGTGGCGGCCGTGGTGACCAGCAAAGCGATCGGCATGACGCTCACTGACGTACTCCCGGTTCAAAGTCGACCCCCGACTTCCTACATCAGCTTGAAGGGCGGACTAACCAGCTGTCAGTGCGTAACGTCACGAATCGGGCAGGACTTTGGGCCCGATGTTTGGTGGTGAAACGGTCCTGACCTGGGGAAATCCCTCTTCGAAGGGAGATAGGTCACATCCTGGGGGAGATTGGATCACAAATCGGCCCAGAACCCAGGTGGTTACTGGGTTCCGGGCCTGAGGGTGACGCAAAGTTCCCGTACGACTACGGGGAGTTGGTCAGCTGAGGCGCTCGATGACCATCGCCATGCCCTGGCCGCCGCCGACGCACATCGTCTCCAGACCGAACTGCTTGTCGTGGAACTGGAGGGAGTTGATCAACGTACCCGTGATGCGGGCGCCGGTCATGCCGAAGGGGTGGCCGACGGCGATCGCGCCGCCGTTCACGTTCAGCTTCTCCAGCGGGATGTTCAGGTCGCGGTAGGACGGGATCACCTGGGCGGCGAACGCCTCGTTGATCTCGAACAGGTCGATGTCGTCGACGGTGAGACCGGCGCGGCCGAGCGCCTGCTTGGACGCCTCGACCGGGCCGAGGCCCATGATCTCGGGGGAGAGGCCGGAGACGCCGGTCGACACGATCCGGGCGAGGGGCGTGAGGCCCAGCTCGCGGGCCTTCGTGTCGCTCATGATGACCACCGCCGCGGCGCCGTCGTTCAGCGGGCAGCAGTTGCCGGCCGTGACCAGGCCGTCGGGGCGGAAGACCGGCTTGAGACCGGAGACGCCTTCCAGGGTGACGCCGGCGCGCGGCCCGTCGTCCTTGCTGACGACCGTGCCGTCGGGCAGCGTGACCGGGGTGATCTCGCGCTCCCAGAAGCCGTTCTTGATGGCTTCCTCGGCGAGGTTCTGCGAGCGGACGCCGAACTCGTCCATGTCCTGGCGGGTGACGCCCTTGATCCGGGCCAGGTTCTCCGCGGTCTGGCCCATCGCGATGTACGGGTCGGGGAGCAGGCCGTCCTCGCGCGGGTCGTGCCAGGTGGAGCCCTCGGACGCGGCGGTGGTGGCGGTGCGGGCCTGGGCCTCGGCGAAGATCGGGTTGGTGGTGTCCGGGAGGCCGTCCGAGCTGCCCTTGGCGTAACGGGAGACCATCTCGACACCGGCCGAGATGAAGATGTCGCCTTCGCCGGCCTTGATGGCGTGCAGGGCCATGCGGCTGGTCTGCAGGGACGAGGAACAGTAACGGGTGACCGTGCAGCCCGGCAGGTGGTCCATGCCCATCTGTACGGCGACGATCCGGCCGAGGTTGTAGCCCTGCTCGCCGCCGGGGAGGCCGCAGCCGAGCATCAGGTCCTCGATGAGCTTCGGGTCCAGCTCGGAGATCTTCGCGAGGGCGGCCTGGATGATCGTGGCGGTGAGGTCGTCGGGGCGCAGGTCCTTGAGGGAGCCCTTGACGGCGCGGCCGATGGGGGAGCGGGCGGTCGAGACGATGACGGCTTCGGGCATCACGGCTCCATTGGCGTATCTACGGTGTGATGTGCGGGGCTCCTTGGGAAGTTACCCGTACGTATGGCCTCGGTCACGGGATGCGCGGTGTGACCCTGGCCGCAGTTTTCTAAGCGCTTGCTTGGCTCAGTGGCCGTCTCAGGGGGCTCCGCCCCCTGAACCCCCGGCCTATGCCCACCCACCACCCGTCTCGGTAGGCCGAGAAGTAGCCGAAATGGGCGAAGCAACCGGCGACGCCTCCTGCACCCGCCTCCTCTTCCGCCGCTTCAGTAGAGCCCAAGGCCCCCGCGGCCCCGTAGGCATCGCCGCCGTGACCTCCGTGCCCGGCTCCGAAGCCGCCTCCGCCGCCGCTCGTGCCACCGGGAGGAAGCCCTCGCGGCGGGACGCGTCCGGGCGGTCTTCTTCCGCCGGCCAGAGGCCCAGGGCGGCGCAGACGGTCGGGAGGACCGCCATCGCCGCCGTCGCGTAGCCCTCCGCCGAGGGGTGGAAGTTGTCCGGGCCGAACAGCTCGCGCGGGTTCGCCGCGAACTCGGGGCCGAGCAGGTCGCCCAGCGACACCGTGCGCCCGCCCTGTTCGACCGTGCCGATCGTCTGGGCCGCCGCCAGCTGCCGGGAGGCCCGGCGGGCCAGCCAGCGCAGCGGCTGCTGGACCTGCTCCACCGTCCCGAGGTCGGGACAGGTGCCGACGACCACCTCGGCGCCGGCCGTGCGCAGCCGTCGTACCGTCGCCGAGAGGTGCCGGACCGATCTGGTCGGGTGCATGCGGTGGGTGACGTCGTTCGCGCCGATCATGATCACGCAGACGTCGGGGACGCGGGTGGTGTCCGCGAGGGCGAGCGCCACCTGGCGGTCGAGGTCGTCGGACTGGGCGCCGGGGAGGGCCACGTTGCGCAGCTCGACCGGGCGTTCCGCAACCGCGGCGAGGC